>JAKBAP010000491.1 GCA_021808995.1 Planctomycetota bacterium
CAATGCGCGGATCCTGGCCTGGTCGTTCACCGACCACTCGCCTTACGCGGGCATTTTCGAGGTCCACTGGGACCCGATCCCCAACTGGACGGGCCATCTGGCGCTCGCGGGGTTGATCTCGGTCCTACCGGCGTGGGTCGCCGACCGGATCATGACCAGCGTCACCTTCGTCGGGTTCGCGGCCAGCGTGTTCTGGCTACGGACTCGCGTCGCGGGCTCGAACGGGCTCGGCCTGGCCGCGATCACCTCGACCCTGATCGCGCTCAATTTCTCATGGTTCCTCGGCTTCACGAGCTTCATGCTCGGCGCATGCCTGTTTCCGATCACCCTGGGGGTGTGGTGGTCCGGGCGCGAGCGGCTTTCCTCGGGGCGTCTGCTGGCCCTGGCGGTCCTGCTCTCGGTGGGCTATTTCTGCCACCTGGTCAGCCTGGGGCTGACCGTGATCGGCCTGGTCGTGCTTGCCTGGTTCGCCCCGTTCGAAGGGGATCAGGCGGGTATTGGCGCGCGAATCGGACGGCTCGCGCGGACTTCCCTGGCCCTCGCCCCGCTCACGGTGCTGGGGGTCTATTATGTGCGGCTATCGCGCGCCGGCGGCGCGATGCGGCCCGAATGGGAACACCTGCAACCACCCTGGTCTCCCGCCGCCTGGGTCGCGCAACTGAGCTCGGTCGACCCGATCTCACTCGCCATCAAGGACGGACTGCCGCTCACCGATCAGGTCGCGAAGGTCTATTCGTTACTCGCACCCGTGGTCTGGTTCTCGGTCGCGCTCATGCTCTGGTGGTTTCACCGCATCACCCAGACCGGCCCCCGCGCCCAGGATCGGGCTGGCTGGCTCATGCTGGCCACGCTGCTGATCGCCGGCGGAATGCTGGCACCCGACTCGCTCGGCGCTGCCCATGGCCAGTTCTTGCCTCAGCGCGTCCTGCTGTTGGGCTTGGCGGCCCTTGTCCCGGCCCTGGACGTCGACCCCAGGCGATGGAGCGGCCGGCTCGCGATCACCGCGATGGCCGGAGCGCTTGCGATTCAATCGGTCGTCATCTGGGATTACGCCCGATATTGCGACCAGACCGCGGGGCCGATCATCGCCGCGGGCGAACGCCTGGGCCAGGGACAGCGGCTGGCGACGGTACTGGCCTCATCACGCGGGCGGTTTCGGTCGAATCCCCTCTTGCACGCCGAGTGCTGGCTCGGCGTCGACCGGGTGAACGTCGTCTGGAACAACTACGAGACCGTCTATTATTACTTTCCAGTGCAGTTTTGTACAGGGATGGACCGCCCAACCCCCTCCGATCTAGAGAAGGTCTCAATCCTCGAGGGGGCGGAAAACGCCGCCGAACGCCGCCGGCGATGGCAATCGATGCTCGAGCACCACGCCGATGTCATCGACGTGGTGCTCTCGTGGAAGAAAGACCCGGTCCTGGACGACGTGACCGAACGATCCTATCGCCTTGAGGAGGACCGCGGCGACGTGCGGATTTTTCGCCGCCGCGCCGCTCCCTGACCACGACCCAACCAGGGGTTACTTTTTCTCTTTCTTGAGCTCGAACAGGTAGCATTCGTCCTCGACCTGCTCGAAATCCTTGGGCCGATCCTTGCCGGGGATCGAAATGCAGATGGAGAGTTTGTCTCCCTCGATCTTATAGATCCCCTTGGAGACCTTTCCCTTGGACTCCTCGGGCCCGTCCTCGATCTTGAGGTCCAGGGTCGAGTGCGGCTTGGCCGTGGGGTCTACCGTGAGCTTCGATGAATACTCCATCCCCGCCACGGTCGTCTTGACCTTCTCCCCCTCGAACGACCACTTGGCCTCGATCCACTCGTTTTCGGCCGTCGCCCAGTCGCCCTGAAATGACTTGACGGCGTCGGTCTTGGCCTTATCGTCGTCGGCCGTTGCCGCGAGTCCGGCCGCCGCGCTCGCGACCACCCCCACCGCGACCAAGCCCAAGCTCAAGAACCACCGCCGGCCCTTCCGTTCGTTTTCCCCGATCATGCCCTGGCACTCCCTTTTCCCTGATTGGCGCGCCGTGACGACGCGTGATGTGATCGACCCCGTTCCCGATCCCTTCCGACGGAATCAGGCACTGGATTATGTCGAGCCGGACCATTTCTGGCAATCGCCCGGCGATCCCGCTCAGGCTCCGTCGACGCCTGGCTGTTCTCTCCGAGGCGCGCGAGGACGCCGCCGGGGACGAAACAAAAGGACCAGGAAAATCACCGTCAACACGCGAAAGACAACGCCTGTGCTCATGTTTTGATCAAGGAACGAGATCAAGCTCATGAACAGGGAAAAGCCAAGCCCGGTCACGAGGACCAGGCGAAGCGGGTTCCAGGCGGCTCGCCTGGCCTGGCGGGCCCACTCCTCGGGAGTGAGGACGGGCGCTCTCGTGGGGTCGTCGCCATGGGAGTCGATGGGTCGATCGTCGCGCGGTTCGGGGGGAAGCGTGGGGGTGTCGCAGCGAGGACAGCGCAGCCAGCCATTCCAGTTGTCGGGTCCGGCGCGCAAGAGCGCCTGGCACGAGGGGCATTCGTAGTCGGGCTTGATCCTGGGCGGAGCCATCGGCATGGATTCGTCCCCTGGCGACTCGTGGCGGTCGGCGTCGACTATGATGGTAGCGATCGAGGCCGCTCGTGGTCGAGACGCGGCTGAAACCGGCGAGTGGGATTCCTGGCTGGCCTCTTTCGAATCGGGCGGCCTGGCCGTACGATGCGAGCCAGGGTCACGCGAGGCCTGAGGGAAAGGACCGCCATGGGCGAAAACGTGGAGAGAGCCGCGACCACACCCGCGCTCCTGGTGATGCGTGGCATCGGCAAGAGCTATGGCGGGGCGCGCGCGCTCGATGGGGTGTCGCTCGAGGCGCTCGCGGGCGAGGTCCACGCGGTCTGCGGAGAGAATGGGGCGGGCAAGAGCACGCTCATGAAGATCCTGGCCGGCGCGATCGTCGACTTCGAGGGCCGGATCGAGCTTTCGGGCAGGCCCGCGCGATTTTCAGGGACACGGTCGGCCGAAGACGCCGGCATCCGGATCATCCATCAAGAGCTCAACCTCGCCCCCGAGCTCACGACCGCGGCCAATATCTTCCTGGGACGCGAGCGGGTGAAGGGGGGTCGCCTGGGCTGGCTCGACGACCGCGCGATGGAATCGCGCGCCCGCGCTCTCTTTGAGCGGCTCGGGACGTCGATCTCGCCTCGGGCCAAGGTCGGCGACCTGCGGATCGGCGATCAGCAGATGGTCGAGATCGCGAAGGCGCTCGCGTTTGACGCCGCCGTGGTCATCATGGACGAGCCAACCTCGGCCCTTTCCGACGCCGAGGTCGCCCGCCTCTTTCGCGTGATCGGCGACCTTCGCCAGGCCGGGACCGCCGTCCTTTATATCAGTCACAAGATGAACGAGATTTTCGAGCTCGCCGACCGCGTGACCGTGCTCCGCGACGGCCGCCTGGTCACGACCGCGGTCCGAGGGGCCTTTACCACCGACGGGCTGGTGCGGTCCATGGTCGGGCGCGAGATCGCCGCCTTCAAGCCAGGCACCCATCGCGAATATGGCCCCAGCGTGCTCGATGTCGAGAATCTCGCCCTCGCGAGCCCCCCGGGGAGCGGACGCCCGTCGCTCAGGGAGCTGAATTTCCAGGTGCGGGAAGGCGAGGTCGTGGGGGTCGCAGGGCTCTTGGGCTCGGGCCGAACCGAACTCCTCGAGGCGATCTTTGGCGCGAGCCCCTCCATGCCCCAGGGAGTGATCCGCCTGGGCGGCCGGCCAGTCCGTTTTCACCACCCCGACCAGGCGGTCCGGGCCGGGGTCGCGCTCGTCACCGAGGATCGCAAGACACTCGGCCTCTTTGA
>JAKBAP010000492.1 GCA_021808995.1 Planctomycetota bacterium
TCTGGGCGGTTTTGGAGGCGGCCTCGGGCTGGGTTTGTTGGGGGGCGCTGGATTGGGCTGGGGGTTGTCGTCCTGGATGTACGGGCCGATGCTCAACAACTGGGGATATTCCAGCTATAGCAATCCCTATTATGGTGGCGGCTTGGGGAATGGGGCGGTGGGGCAGTCGGTCTACGATTACTCCCAGCCTCTCGACCCCACTGTCCAGCCGGCGGCGCAGGAAACGGGTGGCCAGGCCGTGAGCCTGCTCGACCAGGGGCGTGACGCATTTCGCCAAGGGAATTACCCGCAGGCCCTGAGCTTCTCGGACCAGGCGCTGGGGGTGACACCGAACGATCCGACCCTGCACGAATTTCGTGCCCTCTGTCTGTTTGCCATGGCCCGCTATGAGGAGGCCGCCGGAGCACTCTACGCCGTGCTTTCGGTCGGGCCGGGCTGGGACTGGACGACCCTGATCAGCCTCTATGGCGATCCTGACGCCTATACCCAGCAGCTTCGGGCTCTCGAAACGTTTTGCACCCAGAACGCGCAGTCCGCCCCCGCGCGGTTCGTGCTGGCGTATCATTATTTGACGGAGGGGCACGCGGAGGCGGCGGTCGGGCAGTTCAAGGCGGTCCTCGCGCTTCAGCCCAAGGATCAGATCTCGGCCAGGATCGTCGAGCAGCTCGTGCCGAACGCATCGGCCACCGAGCCGGCGCCCAGCCCCGGACAGACGGAACCGGCCTCGGCCGCGACGGCGGCGACGGCCCAGCCGGCCTCGGACCCAACATTCGCGGGCAAACTCGCGGGCGATTGGACCGCCAAGCCCAACGCCGACACGGCGATCACCCTGTCATTTCCCCAGCCAGGCAAGTTCACCTGGAAGGTCAGCCACAAGGGCAAGGACCAGCAATTCGAGGGGACTTCCAGCTTTGAGAGCGGCGTCTTGACGATGGTCCAGACGCAAAACAAGAATAACATCATGGTGGGAACCGTCGCCTGGAAGGCCCCCACTCAGTTTCAGTTCAAGATCCTGGGCGGTGGCCCCGAGGACCCCGGTCTCACCTTCGACCAGGCCAAGTAACCCTGATTCCTGGAAAAGTGGCCCGGGCGGGCGCTCGAAAAGCGAGCGCCGCCTGGGCATCTTCGTTTGGTGACAAAACACAAGGGAGGATTTCATGCCGACGGCTTCCGAGGGCTCCGACGCCAACCTGGTCGCGCCCGTCGAGGGAGGCGAGGGGATTCTGGTGATTCGTGGAGGGGGCAATTGCCGCTCCTGGAACAATATCCGGTACAAGGTCGGGCTATCAGCCAAGAACGTCGGCTCTTCCCGGCTGTCGATGAATGTCGCCACCATTCCCCCTGGCGGCGTGGCCTATGCTCATATTCATGTGGGGTTTGAGCTCATGCTCTATATCCTGGAAGGGCGCGTCCGCCACGAATATGGCGTGGGCCTCACGCGTTCGATCGAGAATCAGGCCGGCGATTTCATCTACATCGAGCCTGGCGTGCCTCACGAGGTGTTCAATATGAGCGATGTCGACCCGGTCGTGGCCGTGGTGGCGCGATCCGACGCCAGCGAGTGGGAAAACATCATTCCCTACGAGCGGCCGTGATCGGTTCCGCGCCTGGGCGAGGAGAGGAAGAACAGGAGCACAGGAAATCCGCCGGACGACGCTTGAGTCGACGACCGACAGGTGTAGAATCGTGATAAGCGTGCACGAATCGCCGCGAGATGGTGGAGTCGCGTGATCTAGTCCGGTCGGGCCCTAAACTTCCGGCGGTTCCCCGGCGCAACTCGGAGCCAGCATTATCCATGCTCAGGTTCACGACCAAGGAAGTCAATGGCGTCCTCGTGGTCGCGTTCGAGGCGACCGACGAAAACCTGGGCGAGTGGCAGACCACTCATCGCGACCTGCTGTATCGAATGATCGAGAGCAGGACAGACGGCCGGGTGGCGCTTGATTTGAACGATGTGAGCTACCTGGCCAGCTCCGAGATTGGCTTTTTGGTCACGATCAAACGCAGGATCGATCGTCGCCAGGGACGGTTGGTTCTCTTCGGGGTGGGTCCCTATATTCACGAGATCTTTCAGACCATGAACCTGGTCAAGATTCTCGATATCGTGCCCGATTATCCACAGGCTCTGGCACGGTTGGGAGACGGAAAGGAAACCAAGTAGCCGGACCGATCGGAGACGTGACGAGGCCCTGGGCGCTCGATTCGGGCGAGCCGACGGCAAATCACCGCCGCGGGGGGAGAGCCCGCGCCAGTGGTTTGGATGTCAGCGGAGGTCGAGGTCAAAGGCGTTCCAATCGGGGGCGACGTCCACTTCCACGCCGGAGGTCTCTGATTGCTGGTATTTCTTGGGCACGTCGGGTCCGCCGGGGCGGGGGTAGACGTGGACCTTGTATCGGCCGGGAGGGACGCCGCTGCCCAGGCAGACAGCCGCGAGTTGATAGCTCCCATCGGGCCAGACCGAGCAGAAGCCCGAATGGACGCCGCCGTCGGTGTCGAAGCAAATGATCGAATCGTGGGCCGGTTGGCCCCCAATCGTCACATGGCCGGAGACCGGTGCCAGGGCCTCCACGGCCCAAGGGTCGGGGTACTGGCCAAAGGCCAGCGCCATCGGTCCAAGCAAGATCGCTCCCCCCGTAATCCACGCGAAACTTTTCCGCAGATCATGAAGATGGAGATTCATTCGTAAATACTCCTCGGGAGCAACAACGCCCCCATTTGAACTTTATGTCGCGTTTTTCGAGAGTTCGCGCCCTTCGTTCGAGCGCCCAGTACATCCCAAGAGCTTCGCGCGGTCACAAAACAGATGCATGCAACACTTGACCACGCTCGCGAATCAATCCCGACCGAAGACTCAATCCCCGCGTTTCAGATTCAGTCGTCTTCGTCGTCTCACTTCGTTTCGTAGCTGACTTCATCAGCGTCAAATCGCGACGCCACGGACTACAAGAAAGAATTTATCTCACTCGAGCCGACGGCGATCAGGATCGCTACGGGGCTCAAGCTTGGCGATGTCATCGCCGGGGGGGAGAGACAATCATAGCATGATTCCGGGGTGACCGAAATCGGGAGGGTGCGACACCACATGCATATCCTATCGGATTCGTACTCCCAAGTCCAGCCTGATTTCCCAGGATCGACAGGATTGCGCATGCGTGGATGGGTTTTTGTCGGAGGAGACTCGGGGCGTCGCGAGAATCGTTTCACCCGCCTGGCCGGGCGATTGCCTCGGAGGTCTGTTGGGGTGGGGCGGGGACGGCGTTCACGATCGCCTTGCTCTCCTCGACGTCCTCAAGGCCAGCGGGCTCGGGCGGGAGAGGTTCCTTCAGACTCTCGAGTGGAAGCCACCTTGGTTCGTGCGCAGAGCTCGTCAGCGCACGAGTGACCAGGTCTGTCAGGATCACGGCACCTCGGACGTTCAGGTGGGTCGGGTCGCAAAAAAGCGCGTTGGTAAAGCCCGACCGGCGCGCGTCGAGCACGACGGCATTCGGGTGCCTCGCGAGATTCGCCTGGATGAACGCCTCGAATTCGCCCTCCGCGCCCGATTGATCGCGGCGAGCCTGGAGCGCGGGCGAGATTGGCGGTAAGAGCCAATAGATCAGTACGTGCTCGCGAGCGGCCAGCGACAACATGCGATCGATCGCCAGGGCATTGGTTCGGTCGACGTGGAAACGATCGGTGTGCAGGCGATCGGCGACCTGGGCGTCGAGCCGGCCGTCGAAAGGCGACTGGGCCGAGGCCAGGTTCGCCCCCTGGTTGACGGTCCAGTTCCGCCAAAGCACCCGGTTCGTCGCCGAGATTGGGTTGGTTTCCCCACCG
>JAKBAP010000050.1 GCA_021808995.1 Planctomycetota bacterium
CATGGCGACATGCTGGCACTTGGCAAAGGCGAAATCTACACACGATTACCATTCCTTCGGGACCAAGACGAGGCGAACTCCCGTGCGTGCTGAGTATCTCAAGATCGCGGGGGGAACCGTTCACGATCCGGCGAACGGTGTCGACGGCCAGGCGGCCGACATCTGGATCTCGGGGTCGCGAATCGTCGAGCCGCCCGACGGGAACGGAGACTACTCGCTTCGCGTGATCGATGCCCGGGGGCTGGTGGTCATGCCCGGCGGGGTTGACATGCACTGTCATATCGTCGGTCCCAAGGTCAACGCGGGGCGGCTGATCACGCCGGAACAGACCCGACGGGGAGCGCCCGGCGACGTCCCATCCACGTCGTTGACTGGGCGTCGCTACGCCGGCCTGGGTTATACGACGGCCTTTGACGCCGCCATTCCCCCGCTCTCGGCCCGGCACGCCCATCTTGAGCTCGAGGACGTCCCCTGCGTCGACCGCGGCTTTTACACGCTCGCGGGAAATAACCATTACATCCTAGACGCGCTCAAATCTAGCGATCCCGCGCGGGTCCAGCCCTTCCTGGGCTGGCTGATGAACGTGACCCGGGCCTACGCGATCAAGGTGGTCAACCCCGGTGGGGTCGAGGCTTGGAAATCGGGCGCGACCGGGACCGAGCGCGACCTGGACGAGCCCATCGAGCATTTCAACGTCACGCCGCGACGGATCCTGACCACGATTGCCCAGGCGGTCGACGACCTGGGCCTTCCCCACCCCGTTCACATCCACGCCAACAACCTGGGTCTACCAGGAAATTGGTCCACCACCCTTGAAACGATGGGCGCGCTCGAGGGACGAAGGGGGCACCTCACCCACATCCAGTTCCACAGCTACGGCGGCAAGGACGCCGAAGAAGCCGGTTTTTGCTCGCGCGTCACGCCATTGGCCGATTATGTCAACGCGCATGACAATATCACCGTCGACGTCGGCCAGGTTCTTTTCGGCGAAACCGTCAGCATGACGGCCGACGGACCGGCCGGGCATTATCTGGCCAGGATGCATGGGTCCCGATGGTATTCCCACGATGTCGAGCTGGAATCGGGCTGTGGCGTCTCGCCGATCGAATATCGAGACAAGAGCGCTGTCAACGCCTGGCAATGGGCGGCCGGGCTCGAGTGGTATCTGCTCGTCCAGGACCCCTGGCGGGTCGCGATGAGCACCGACCACCCCAACGGCGGCTCGTTCCTCGCGTATCCTCATGTGATTCGATTACTGATGGATCGCGAGTATCGGCGCGAGGTCCTGAGGTCGACCCCGGAGCGAGTCCGCGAGCGGAGCCTGCTCCGCGACCTCGATCGCGAGTACTCCCTCCGTGAGATCGCCATCATCACCCGGGCGGGTCCCGCCCGGATTCTGGGCCTGACGAACAAGGGACATCTCGGTCCAGGCGCGGACGCCGACATCACGATCTACACGCCAAGCGCGAATTATCAGGAGATGTTCGAGCTGCCCCGGCATGTGATCAAGGGGGGCCGCGTCGTCATCGAGAACGGCGAATTTCGTGATGAGCCGACCGGCGAGACCCTCTTCGTCGCCCCTGATTACGACCGCGACGCCGAGCCGGGAATCGAGCGATGGTTCGAGGAAATGTACACAGTCCGGTATCGCAATTACGCGGTCGGGAGCCCGTGATGGAAACGAAGCGCGTACCGATCGAGCCAGGCGCGTTCGCGGAGGCGTTTCCGATGACGGCCGCGCGCGTGATCGTGACGGCCGATTCGGCGAACTGGGCCGGGATCGGTGCCCGGACAATGACGGGTTACGCGACCTCGGTGATTGGCTGCGACGCGGAGGCGGGCATCGAGCGCGTCCTCGAGCCCGCCGAGACCCCCGACGGCCGGCCGGGCGTCAGCATGTTGCTCTTCGCCTTCAGCCGGGACGCGCTCGAGAACGCGGTCTCGAATCGCGTGGGTCAATGTTTGATGACCTGCCCCACGACGGCCTGTTACAACGGCCTCCCGATCGGCGAAAAGACAATCAGCGTGGGGGGCCGGCTGCGGTATTTCGGCGACGGCTGGCAGATCTCGAAGGTGATCGGAGGCAAGCGGTACTGGCGGATTCCGGTGATGGACGGCGAGTTTACCTGCGAGGAGACCTTTGGCACACGAAAGGGCGTGGCGGGCGGGAACCTGATCTTGCTGGGGGTCGACCCCACTCTGACGCTCGCGGCCGCTGAATCGGCCGCCGCCGCGATGCGGCTGGTCCCCGACGTGATCCTGCCATTTCCTGGCGGGATCGCGCGGTCGGGTTCGAAGGTCGGGAGCAAATACAAGGCCCTCCGCGCGAGCACCAACACCGCCTTCGCCCCGACCTTGCGCGGGCAGGTCGCATCAGCGCTTCCCCGCGAGGTCCGCTGCGCCTACGAGATCGTGATCGACGGCCTCTCGCTCGACGCGGTCGAGCGCGCCACGGCCGCCGGCCTGCGCGACGCCCTGCCCCGCGTCGAGTCCCTGGTCCAGATCACGGCCGGCAATTACGGAGGCAAACTGGGGCCGTTTCCGATTCGGCTGGAGGCGATCCGTTTGTGAAGAGACGCGACTCGCGAACCCATGTGGAGACGACGGCGCGTCGGGTATTGACAAATGTCGTCATAGCAGAGTATAAGACAATCGGCGTGGCGTGGCTCGGCCAGGCTCGGCATGGCATGTCAAGGCGTGGCAGGCGTGGCTTATCACCGTGTGGAGTTGATCCCAAGAGCGGCGGGCAATAGCCGATCGGGAAAACCGATCCCCGTCATCGAATGAGGGTCTTCTCAAGCCCAGTATCCACACTGACGCAAATGGGCGGTTCCGCGCGCGACGCGGGCGTGTCGGCGCTCCAGTCCCGGGTCGGGCTCGCCGCCGATTCCCTCGATCTCGATCGTGTAGGGGCCGCGGAATCCAACCTCGTCGAGGATCCGCCGGACCCTCGCGAAATCGACCGATCCGCCCGCCCCTGGCTCGGGGAAATACCAGTCCTCGAACCCGCCTCGGTTGTCTTTCAGGTGGACGTTAACGACAAGGGACTTGACCTTTTCCAGCTCGTCGCAAGGGTCGGCGCCCAGGTTGTAATAGGCGATGTTGCCGGTGTCGAAATTGAGCCTGACGGCCGGATGGTCGACGTCGTTCATGATCGCCAGCATGGCGGCGGCGTTTTGGGTCGGGCCCTTGTGGGTTTCGAGCGCCAGTACCGTCGAGCATTCGCTCGCCGTGTCTCCAAGTTTCCGCAGGTTTCTCACGATCGTCTCGCGTTCGGGCGCGCTTGAGGGCTGGCCCGCCCCGGTGACGCAGACCGGGACACGAAACCAGCGAGTCGCGAACCGGATCTTGCGCTCGACGAGGGCTGTCCCGTCGGGAGTACGCAGATCCCCCCCGCCCACGTTGCATCCGCTGATCGCGACGCCGTGTCGGGCCAGGTGGTCCAGGTAGGCGAGAACCTGGTCGTCGCGAGCGTTTTCGGTGATCACCACCGATTCAGGGATCACCAGCCCCCCCATGTCATGGCTCTTGAGCGCGAGCTCGAGCCGGTCAAGGCCGGCCTCCCGGACGAGCTCGGCGGCCGTCCAGACCCCGGCCGGTCCGTAACAATTGGTGTAGCACCCGATCAGACGCTCCATGGTGAACCTTGTCCCTTGATATTGTGGAATCCACGACCCAAAAGCGCATGCCGTCGAGTCAAGCCGGGCCAATCCTTGGATTGGAGTTGTTTTCGAGCGCGACGGGGTATTCGCTCATGGGGTCGACGACGCGAAGGGCGACCTTGCCCTCCAGGACGTCGAGCAAGACCTGGCCGCAAAGTTCCCTGCGCCAGCCGTCCAGAAGGGCCGGCGGGCGGTTGGGATCGCGGGGTTCGTCGAGCCGCCAGCGGACGAGCTGCTTGAGGTCGGCGACACTTCCCACGAGCGATCCGGCGATCTGGTTGTGGGCGCAGCACTGGGCAAGCGCTGCCGAGAGCAGGTTGGTGATCGTCGAGACCCCGGGGGGCTCCTCGTGACGGTCGGGAAGCTCGGGGAGGGCGTCCTCGGAGACCCCTCGGGCCTGGTCGAGGACTTCCAGGATCTCTTGCCCGTGGCTCAAGAGCGCGGGCCGATTGAAATCGCGGAGAGCCTCGAGATCGCGCTTATTCCGGGGCATTCGCTTGGCGATGGCGGTGAGCAAGTCGTCGCGCATGATCTGGCGGAGGGGTCGATTGCGCTTCCGCGCGACGTCCTCGCGCCAGTCGGAGAGGCGTCGAGCGGCCTCGAGTCCACGGCGGCTGAGCTGGTGCAACCCCGGCAGCCGTCGCCAGCGATCGGCGTCGGCCCTTCGCGCGATCTCGCGGGCCTGGTCGCGAAATTCGGCCTCGGCCCAATCGAGCCGGCCGAGGGCACCGAGGCGATCAATCAGCCGATCCGCGATCCCGAGCAAGTACCGCACGTCGTCGAGGGCGTATTCGAGCTGGGCCTGCGACAGGGGTCTGCGCCTCCAGTCGGTCCGGGTTTCGCTGCTCGAAAGGGTGACGTCCAGGACCTGGCTCGCGAGGTTGGAGAGCGACAGGGGATACGAGAGCCCGACCATCCCGGCGGCGATCTGGACGTCGAAGACGCGCTCTGGGAGCTTCCCCGTGCGAAGGTGGCAGATTCGCAGGTCCTCGCCGGCGGCGTGCATGACAACGTTCATCGCCGGATCCTGGACCAGCTCCCAGAACGAGGAGACGTCGCCGACGGCCTCGGGATCGATGACGGCCAGCACGTCGGCGGCCGCGACCTGGATCAAGCAGAGGACGGGCTCGAAGGTCTCCTCCGAGACAAATTCCGTGTCAAACGCGAATCGGCCCGAATCGCGCAGCCGGCCGATCAGATCCCGGAGCTGGGGGCGGGTGGTGATCATCGAGCTGGGAACGAGATGGCTCATGAGCAATTGATCCAAGGATCATGATTTGAAGTATTCAAGATCCCGACCCGGTTTTTGACACCTTGGCGAGGAAATCGAGGATGACGGGATTGACGAGCTCGGGGCATTCGAGGGGGGCCATGTGCCCCGCCCCAGGGATGACGGCCAGGCTAGCGCCTGGGATCGATTGGGCCATGAGCTCCGACTCGGCCGGGGGAGTGATCACGTCGAGCTCGCCGACCACGACGAGGGTCGGGATGGTGATCCGGGCCAGGTAGGGTCGGCTATCGGGTCGGCAGGCCATGCCTCTTTGGGCGGCGGCGACTCCCTGGGGACGGGTTCGCGCCATGATCGTCTTGATGGCCTGGACGCGATCGGGATGATTGGCGAGAGCGGCGGGGGCGAAGAGCCGGGGCATCATGGAATCGACCACCATCGTGACGCCCAGGGCCAGGACCGCCTGGGCCGTTTTGACCCGGGTCATGGCCGCCTCGGGAGTATCGGCGGCCGCGCGGGTGTCGATGAGCATCAGGCCCTTCAAGCGTTCCAGCCGGCGCCTGGCGAAGGCCAAGGCCACATACCCCCCCATCGATAGCCCGCCAAGGACGAAGGGCTCGCGCGCGCCCAGATGATCGACGAGCTCGAGCACGTCGTCGGCCATCGCCTCCATCGTGGCGACCCCCTCGGAGACGGGCGAGGCCCCGTGCCCTCGGAGGTCGGGGACGACGACGCGATAATGAGCCGCGAGCGGGCCGATCTGTTCACTCCACATCCCACGGCTGAGCGGGAAGCCATGCAGCAAGACGACAAGCTCGCCCGCGCCGGTCTCTTCGTATGACAATCGCATTGCAGGACCCTGAGTCATCCCTCCTCGCTCGTTCCAAGAGCGAGGAAAGATCGATTCTAAGGAATTTCTCCCAGGGATGCGACCCGCGCCGGCCATGGCTTCATGAAGGCCTGAGGCGACTCGGGATCGCGCTTGGCCGACTCAGTCACCATCCGAGAGGAGCTCGTTGACCTCAAGGTTCAGAAACCGTGAGGAGAGGTCTCGCGGACCGCGGGCGCTCTCGCGGACCGCGGCGGCCGTGTCGACCCGGGACGAGATTTCCGAGGGAACCTCGATCGGTTCGTCGGCCTCGTCGCGATCTCGTCCGGATCGAGAACCAGGCTCGGTTTGCTTGCGCGAGCGCATGTAGAGCTTGATCGGGATGTCGTGAAACGGGAGCTTTTCCCGAAAGGTGTTGAGCAAATAGCGCTGATAGGTGGCGTCGAAAAGCCGGGTACTGTTGACAAAGAGGACGATGGTGGGCGGATCGACGCCGACCTGGGTCGCGTAGTGGACCTTGGCCGGGCGGTTCTCACGCGAGGCCGGGGGATGGGCCAGGACCGCCTCCCGCACAATCCGGTTGAGCGCGCCAGTGCCCACGCGGGTCTGGGCCTGCTTATAGAGCGAGCGTGAGAGGTTCAAGAGCGCCTTGACGTTCTTGCCCGTCTTGGCGGTGATGAACGCGATGGGCATGTAGCTCATCGAGCGAATGGAATGCTGGATCAGATTGGCGAATCGGCCCAGGCTGGCCTGGCCAGGGTCGTCGACGTCGTTGAGCATGAGATCCCATTTATTCACGACGAAGATGCAAGGCTTGTGTTCCTGGGCGATGTCGTCGGCGAGCTGCTTGTCGAGACGCGTGATCCCCTGGGTCGGGTCCAGGAAAAGGAGCGTCACGTCCGCCCGACGGATCGACCTCCGCGCGCGATGGTCGGAATAGAAGTCGAGATTGTCCTTGATCTTGGCGCTTCGCTTGACGCCGCAGGTGTCGATGGCCAGGAATTTGATGCCATCCAGGTCAAAAAGTACGTCGACCGAGTCGCGGGTGGTTCCCGGGCGCTCGGAAACGATCATTCGCTCGGCCTTGGCCAGGGTGTTGATGAAGGTCGACTTGCCGGTATTGGGCCGGCCCACCACCGCGATCTTCATTTCCGCGTCGGCCGGCCTGACTTCGTTCCCCGCCGGGAGCATCTCCTCGATCATCCGGCACAGGGCCTTCTTGTTTCGATTCTGATGCGTCGAGACCGGGATCGGCCGGCCGCGCCCCAGCTTCGCGAACACCCCCCCACGCTCATCGAACTGGTCCGTGTCGGCCTTGTTCATCACCAGGATCACGGGCGTCTTCAGGTAGCGCAAACGAGCCGCCGTCTCAAGGTCAAGCGGCATCAGCTCGTCACGGATGTCGACCACGAACAGGATCAGGTCGGCTTCCTGGAGGGCGGTTTCGATCTGCTGGTCGACATAGGGCGCGAGGTCGTCGCGATCGACCATGCCAATCCCGCCCGTGTCAATGAGCTCGATGAACCTCGGGCTCACATCCTCGCCAAGCTGCACCAGCGTCCCCACCCGATCACGGGTGACCCCGGCCATCGGATCGACGATCGAGATCCTTCGCCCGGCAAGCCAGTTAAACAGCGACGATTTGCCCACGTTGGGCCGACCCACGATCACGACCTTCGGAAGCGGCATGTCCCTGACCTCTCGCGATGCCTCACTCGCCCGTCCCGCCATCGCGCGAAAAGGCGGAATCCCGAACCGCATGGCGCCAAAAGCTCTTTACCTTGGCCGGTTCCCCCAGATTGCCTTTTTTAACCAGTCGGTTGGCATCGCACTGATCTTGAATTATAGGGGCGAAGGTAGGGCCACGGCAAATCGATCCTGATGGATGGGGGGTTGATTCGCGCTTCTAGAATGGTTTCGAGACGGTCGAGAGCCGGCGGCGAGGGAGGATCAAGACCCATGCGCGAGGACGATGTCGGGAGAGGTTTCACGCTCCTGGACGGGGTGGCGCTCGTGTTGGGCTCGGCGGTGGCGTCGATCCACGTTCTCAGGGCCGCGCGCGACCCGCTGGCCGCGCCTGGGTGGGTCTTGGTCTGGTTGGCGTTTGCGCTCGTCGCCCTGACGGCGACGGGACCGTTTGTCTATCTGGCGCGAAGATTTGCCCGCCGCGACCCGGGTTACCCTCGAATTGGCGATCGGCTCTGGGCGATACTCGGGTTGCCCTGGCTGGCGACCGCGTTTCTGAAATCCGCCCTCGCCACCACGGATTCGCGGCAGAGTCCAATCATGATCACGATCCTGACGGTCGGCATCGGAGTGGTATGCTTGATTTCGATCCTGGTGGTCTGGGGGACCTGGGTCGCGGTTTCTCCCGAGCGGGCAGCCCAGGTCGAGGCGGGGCCATGGACCAGTCGAGTGGGTCTCGTGCTCTCGATCGCCTGGCCGATCCAGTGCGGGCTGGCCATGATCGTCTTGAGCTAAGCCGAACAGGGGGCGAACGTGGCGACGCGTCCCGAGCTCGTGGGTGCCAGATTGCATCTCAGCGAAATCCTCGCCCTGGTGGGAGGGTACGCGCTGGCGTCGCTGTTTTTTCGGGCGTTTTGGCCGTCAACGGGGCTGGGAGCGACGCGGGGCGTGGCGGCGGCGGCTTCGTTCGCCTGGCTCGGCCTGGCGATGAGCGGGCCCTTGATCCTCATCCAGCGCGGGCGGTTTCGAAAAACGTCCCGACATGCCGGCGAGCCCGCGTCGAGACGCACCCGAATGGAAACCGCCTGGTGCCTGATCGGGGCTTACTGGATCGCGATCGGCCTGGTGGGGATCCCGCTGATACGGCGGGGGTTGATGGGCGTGGATCTCCTATTCTGGGTGCTGATGTTCCCGGCGGTGATCTCGATCATCATCCCCCCGAGGCCAAGGAAAGCGAGTCGGGAGGACTCCAGTGGCCTGGCGGACGAGCATCTCGACTCCCACCTGAACGACTCAGGGCCGATCACACGCGAAGGAGAATCGGGCCGTTGGACCCGCGGGGCCGCGATCGTGGTGGTCGCGACCTGGCCAGCCGCCTGGGGCTGTATGATCGCGCTGACCTGGAACGGCAACTGAGGGATGAACCCTTGGGACCGCCACCGGACGGCCGCGGAACACCCACAACGCGTGGGACGACATCCAGCGAGCGTGACGAAGGCCCCCGACGACCCGGACGAGGCCCAGCGTCACGCCCCGCGCGAGTCGGCCTTGGATTTGGCCTCGTCGGGGGGCGTCCAGTCGTCGGCGAGGCCGGCTTCCTTGCGCAGCCAGCCCATCCATTGCTCGTCGAGCCTGCGCGCGGCCGAGTCCTTGGACATGGACTTAAAGCGATATTCATCGCCATTGGGTGCGTAGAGGGCCGTGAACGTGGCGGGCTCGCGGCGGTCGAGGCTCATGACGTAGTAGACGGTCTTGGGCTCGTTGGGCGCGACCGCGGGTTCCTTCGGCTGGAGGCCGAAATAGGCATCGCGGAAGGCGTGGTCGGGATAGGCCACGTCGGCGATGGGGGTCTCGATCGGGGTGCCCGCGTCGAACTGACCAGGGAGGAAGCTGGTCCGCATCCGCGCGATCGGAGCGATCGTGATCACCCGATAGCCGGAAAGCGTGGCGTCCTTGATGATTCCCCCCGCTTTCTTGACCTGGTCCGTCAGCGCGATCGCCGCTTTTTCGGCGAGCGTCCGGGCTCGTTCCATCTTCCAAGCGAGGACGACCTGGGGGCGGATTTCCTCGAGCGAGGGGACGCGGGGCGGTTCATCCTTCATCTTTCGGACCAGGAATCGCGTTCCCAGGATGTCGGTGAGCTCGGCGGGTTCGTAGAGGCCCTTTTTGGAATCGAAGAATTCCTCGACGAGTCCGCGCCCGCCCCCTAGCCGCTTGAGCCCGACTTCGGCGTCGGCGACCGGTCCCAGCTTGGCGACGTCCTCGCGAGAGATCAGGGGGGTGAGCTCATAGCCAAAGCCCTCGCGGGTCGCCAGGTCCTTGAGACTGTCGGGCTCCGGGAGAGCGACTTTCTTGGAGGACCGGCCTTCCTTCTTGGCGAGGTCGATTTCGTCAAGGGTGTTGGCGTACCGATCGGCGAACGGGATCAAGATCTCGTCCTTGACCTTGGCGAAGCGGTCGACGATCTCCGCCTGGGCCCGGTCCTCGGCCAGGCCGGTGGCCAGCACCGAGCGGACGGCCGCGAACGATTGCAGGACGGGAGGCGTGAGCTCGGGCTGGCCGGCGAAAAGATCGTCGGGGAGCTCGGATCGGACCTTGAACTCGGACTTGCGATTCTCATACGCGGTCTTGAGCTCGGACTCGGTCAGCTTGTCCTTGAGCCCCCTCGCGAGGGCGTTCCCGTCGACGGAAAGGATCTCAAGCTGAATCTGACGCGGAATCTTGAATCCGGGGGTCACGCGGCTCGGGTCGGGAAGCTCGTTCATGTGGCGATCGTACTCGGCCTTGATCTCGGCGTCGGTCGGCTCGGGCGTCTGAGACAGGAACTTGTCCACGGGGATCTCGACGAGCTTGGCCCCGACGCGCTCGTTTTGATCCCTGTAAGCCTGAAAGACCTCGAGGGGCGTCACCAGCGGCGGCCCCAGAAACCGCCGGGTATTGGCCAGCCGCACCTGGTTGGCGATGTCCAGCAGCAACTGCGAGCCGCTGACCTGGTTGTTCATGCGCGCCAGGAGCGACTCGAAAAGCTCGCTGGTCATGCGGTTGCTCGTGATTTGCTTGAGCCAGTCAATCCCCATCTCGCGAGTGGCCGGTATCCCCAGGCGATCGGCCTCGTGCTCCAGGATCAACGCGTCGATCAAGTCCCGATCCCGAACCCCTCCAAACGGATTTCGGCCCAGGAATGGCCCCAGCTCGGAGACAAACATGTTCGCGATCACACGCTGGGACTGCATCGACAGGAGGTCGCTGCGATAGACCGACTTGCCAAACAAGGTCGCGACGACCTGATCGCGCGAGGTTGGGCTCGGGGCCAGGAGCTTGGTGAGGCTATCGGAGAGGACAAAGGAGATCATCGCCAGAATCGCGAAGACGGCGAGAAGCTTGCGTTGGTGGCGACGTAGGACATCTAACATGGTGATCCTCGGGAGCGGTCTTTGAGCCTCATCCTGGCGAAACTTTCCAGCGTACCCCTTGACAGGCCGCGCTACGCTAGCTTATGCCGCTTAATGTCCATTGGACGTGTCAGGGCCCGATTATCGTATCAAGTTCCACGGCTTGGGCAATGTCAAGTGGTTCGCGTTTGGGCGACCTGGCCGAGACCGGCTGGAACGACCGAACATGATGTCGCGAAACAGGAAGGGGCACGCAAGCACCGTGGCTGGGAAAACCAAGCAATCGGACGGGAGCAAGGCTGAGAAGCCAGTCAAGGCGACGCGAAAGCGTTCCACGCCGGCCGCGGCGACCCGCGCCAAGAAGGCCCCGGCGGCGCGAAATGGCGAGGGCGCGCCGGTCGACGGCAAGGGCCGCCTGACCCTCGTCATCGTCGAGAGTCCCAAGAAGGCCAAGTCGATCAACAAGATCCTCGGCTCGAGCTACGTCGTGAAGGCGAGCATGGGCCATGTCCGCGACCTCCCCAAACGCAAACTTGGCCTCGACCCGGCCAAGGGCTACGAGCCATCGTACGAGGTCGTGGCCACCAAGAAGGAAACGATCGCCGACCTCAAGAGGACGGCCGCCAAGGCCGGCATGGTCTATCTGGCGACCGACCCCGACCGCGAGGGAGAGGCCATCGCCTGGCACCTCCAGCAAGCAATCGGGCTCACCGACGACCAGGTCCGCAGGGTGACCTTTCACGAAATCACCGAACGCGCCATCAAGGAAGCCTTCAATCACCCCGGCCCCATCAACATGGAGATGGTCAACGCCCAGCAAGCCCGGCGGTTCCTCGACCGGTTCGTGGGCTACGAGCTCTCACCCTTGCTCTGGAGCAAGGTCGCCCGCAACCTGAGCGCGGGCCGCGTCCAGTCGGTGGCCGTCCGGCTGATCGTCGATCGCGAACGCGAAATCCGCGCCTTCGTCACCGAGGAATACTGGAAAATCACCGCCTCCGTCGCCCCTGTCGGATCGGCTCCGGAACAGACGTTCAAGGCCGAACTGGTAGAGTACGAGGGGGCGAAATTCGCGGCCAATAACGAAACCGACGCGACCCGGATTCGCGAGTCGATCGCGGCCTCGCCGTTCGCGGTCGCCACGGTCGCCCAGACCGAAAAACTCGACAAGGCCGACGCCCCGTTCAAAACCAGCACCCTCCAGCAACAAGCGGCGATCCGGATGCGGTTTTCGGGCAAGCGAACCATGAAGGTCGCCCAGGAACTCTACGAGGGCGTCGATATCGACGGCTCAGGCCCGATCGGCCTCATCACGTACATGAGAACCGACAGCCTGAGAGTCTCCGACGAAGCCATGAACGGCGTTCGCGACCTCATCAAGACCGAGTTCGGGCCCAGCTATCTCCCCGCCAAGCCAATCCGCTACGCCGCGAGCAAGATGGCTCAGGAGGCGCACGAGGCCGTCCGGCCCACCGATCTTTCCCTCGCCCCCGATCGACTCAAGGGAAAGCTCTCCCTCGATCAGTATCGGCTTTATCAACTAATCTACAACCGTTTCGTCGCCAGCCAGATGAACCCGGCGATCTTCCTGGTCACCGACGTGACGATCAAGGCGGGTCCTGGGCTCTTCAAGACGCAGGGCAAGATCCTCAAATTCGACGGCCATCGCCGCCTCTGGCCCCCGGGTGGCAAGCTCGACGACGAGCTCCTCCCCCCCCTGGCCACCGGGCAGTCGCTCGACCTCCGGGCGCTCGAGTCCTCCCAGCATTTCACCCAGCCCCCTCCGCGATTCAGCGAGGCCGCGCTGATCAAGGCCCTGGAAAAGGAGGCCATCGGCCGGCCCAGCACCTATGCCCCGATCATCCAGACCATCCAGGACCGACAGTACGTCGAGCAAAAAGAGCGCAGATTCTTCGCGACCGAGCTGGGGATGGTCGTCACCGACGTCCTGGTGAAACATTTCCCCAAGATCCTCGACCTTAAGTTCACCGCCCACATGGAGGGTGAGCTCGACCGCGTCGCCACCGACAAGGAAGACATGGTCAAGGTGCTCGACGAGTTTTACTACCCGTTTCAGGAGGCGCTGACCGAGGCCCGGGCCCGAATGGAGCGGGTCGTCATCCCGACCACCGAGGTCTGTCACACGTGTGGTGCTCCCATGCTGCTCAAATTCGGCCGCACCGGCCAATTCCTGGGCTGCTCCAAATACCCCGAGTGCAAGGCCACCCGCCCCTTGGGCGGCCAGCCCAAGGCCGAGGCCGTCGAGAGCGCCCACGACTGCCCCAAGTGCGGCAAGAAGCTGCTCATCCGCTCGAACAAGCGGGGCGAAAAGTTCCTCTCATGCTCGGGATACCCGACCTGCAAGGAATCGTTCAATATCGACCCCGAGGGCAATCCCGTCCGCTCCTCGATCGAGACCGACCTTGCCTGCGAGAAATGCGGCAAGCCGATGGCCCAGAGGCAGGGACCGCGCGGACCTTTCCTGGGCTGCACCGGCTATCCGAAATGCCGCAACGCCATGCCCATTGACGACCAGGGCCGGCCGGTCCAGCCGGTGAAGGTCGACGTCAAGTGCGAGAAATGCGGCGGCGCGATGGCCGTCAAGCAAGGGCGACGGGGCTCGTTCCTGGGCTGCTCCAACTATCCCAAGTGCCGCGGCACCGCCCAGATCCCCGACGAGCTCAAGGATAAAATCGCCGAACTCGCCCCCGCCCCGGCGGCCGCCCCAGGCGCGGATCTCAAGGCCATCGCGGTCGAGGAAACCTGCGACGATTGCGGCGGACCCATGCTCGTCCGTCGCGGGCGCCGAGGATTCTTCCTGGGCTGCGGCAACTATCCCAAGTGCAAGGGAACCAAACAGCCCGGCACCACCACCCTCGAGAAAATCACCGCGGCGGGGGTTTAAGCTGTCTCGAAATCAAGGGGCGAGGTGTAATCGTTTTCGAGCGATCGTCACGATCACGCCTCGCACCCCGACGTTCCTGATCAAGCCTTCCCTCGCGACTCGGGTGATCGCCGTGCAACCCACGAAGCGAGCGGCCCTCGAACAACGTGGTTGGACATTCGGCGACACCGCTGGTTTTCTGGAACTCAGTGAAATCGACCAGCAACTCCGGGAGATCCGGCTCGAGGTGAGCCGCTCGATTCGCCGACTCCGGGAGAGCCTTGATCTCACCCAGCGCCAGCTCGCGGATCGCATTGGCTCGAGCCAATCCCGCGTGGCCAAGATCGAATCGGCCTCGCAAGACGTCTCACTGGACCCGATGCTCCCTGGCTTTTCGCGGTCGGGGGACGTTTTCCGATCTGGGACGCGAATCCCCCGAGTCCATCCAGCCTGGCCAAGACCCCGCGCGGGGCCCGCGAGCGTACGGAACGGACCACGTGAGCCAGGAGTCGCCTTCATCGCTCGCCCAGCTCAGTCCGAGGCAGGCGGCGTCGGGGGGGGCTCGGGCGCCTGGCCGAGGGCCATCGCGTAGGCGGTCGCGTAGGTGCGACAATGCGAGATCGAGATCAGGATATCGGCGATCCCTCGCTCGCGCGCGACCTCGCGCGCGCCCCCACACACGAGGACCGTCGGTCGGCCACGATCGTCGTTACGGATCTCGAGGTGGGTCCATGAGACGCCCCTGGACCGACCGGTCCCGAGCGCCTTCATGATCGCTTCCTTGGCGGCCCAGCGCCCCGCGAAATGCTCGATGGCATGCTTGCGGGCCTGGCAATATCGAATTTCGCGCTCGGTATACACCTTGCGGAGAAACGACTCGCCGTGGTTCTCGATCATCTTGCCGATCCGTGGGCATTCGATGATGTCGGTTCCGATACCCAGCACGTTCATGGCCGCGCCCCGTTGCTTGACCCGCCGGTCGAACGCCGCTCCGAAAATAAGCCCGGGCTCCCGAGGAATTTCGCGGCCAAAATAGAGTCTACGCCCCTCGAGCATCCCCGCCAAGCCGCGGGTGGGTCGACAAAGGCCGGGGCGATGCCGAGAATATGCGACTGAACCACCCGCGTGGGGCATGGGCTCTCGCCGAGCCCGAACCACCCCGCGCCCGCCAGACCGGGGCCAAGGGCCCCTGATCAAGGATCACCGTACGATGGACCTGCTGGCTGATCTCACTCCCGCCCAGCGCGAGGCGGCCATCCATGTCGAGGGCCCCCTCCTGGTGCTCGCGGGTGCCGGCTCGGGCAAGACCCGGGTCATCACCCGCAGGGTCGCCCACCTGGTCTTCCAGGGCGTCCCCGAGGACCAGATCGCCGCGCTGACCTTCACCAACAAGGCCGCCGGCGAAATGCGCGAGCGAATTCATTCGCTCGTCCCCAAGTCCAGGGTCTGGGTCGGCACGTTTCATGGTTTTTGCGCCCGACTCTTGCGCAAATACGCTCGGCTGGCCGGGGTCGATCCCGGGTTCTCGATCCACGATCAAAACGACCGCCTGCGAACCCTCAAGAGCGTCCTCGAACAGCTCGATTGGAGCGATTCCTCGCTCACTCCCGAGAAAATCGACGGCATGATCAGCCGGGCCAAGAACGACCTGATCGGTCCCGAAACCTGGCGCAAACGCGCGCACGACTCACGATCGACCATGCTGGCCAAGGTCTACCAGGGCTACGAGGACCGGCTCAAGGCCTCCTCGGCCGTCGATTTCGATGACCTGCTCGTCCACACCGTCGCCGTGCTCAAGGACCACCCCGACGTCCGCGCGGAGCTCGATCGCCGGTATCGCTATCTGCTCGTGGATGAATACCAGGACACGAACCTGGCCCAGTACGCGATCGCGAAGGCGCTTTCGGTCGATTACCCGAATCTGTGCGTGACCGGCGACCCCGACCAGTCGATCTACGGCTGGCGCGGAGCGAATCTCTCGAACATTCTCGAATTCGAGAAGGATTTCCCCGGTTGCAAGGTCGTGACCCTGGACCGCAATTATCGCAGCACCAAGAACATCATCGCGGTCGCCGACCATCTGATCCGCCACAATCACAAACGTAAGCCCAAGTCGCTTCGAACCGAGAATCCCCCGGGCGAACTGGTTGAATTGACGGTTTACACCGACGAAATCCAGGAGGCCCAGGGGATCTGCCGTTCGATCGAAAGCCTGGTCAACGAGGGTGAGCACCGGCATCGGGACGTCGCCGTGTTTTGCCGGATGACCGCGCTGACACGGCCGCTCGAGCAGGCGTTTCGCTCGGCCGGCATCCCGTATCAGGTGGTCGGCGGAGTGGCGTTTTATGAGCGAATGGAGGTCAAGGATCTGCTGGCTTATTTGACCCTCCTGGTCAATCCCAAGGACGACGTGGCCTTCGCGAGGGTGATGAACGTCCCGCCCCGGGGTCTCGGCGAGCGCTCGCTGGATTTGCTCAAGGAGGCTGCGCGAGAGCGCGGAACACCCCTCTTGGCGACCGCCCGCCAGGCCGCCACCGTCCCCGGGCTCCAGCCCCGCGCGGTCCGGGGACTGGGCGAATTCGCGGCCGTCCTCGATCAGCTCGCGCCATCCGCCGACGCCCCGGCCGAGGACGTCCTGAAGCGGCTCATCGACCGGGTCAAATACCGCGACCACCTGAAGCTCTCCGCTCCCGAGAACGCCGACGATCGGCTGGCCAACGTCGATGAGCTCATCGCCGCCGCCCGCGAATTCGACCAGTCGGCGGAGGACCCCACGATCGCCGACTTCCTCGCCGACGTAACCCTCTCGACCCCCCTCGATCGCTGGGACCAGGACAGCGGCTCGGTCACCCTCATGACCCTCCACGCGGCCAAGGGGCTCGAATTCCCGGTGGTTTTCATCACCGCCCTCGAGGAGGGAATCCTGCCCCATTTTCGCTCGCTCGAGAGCGACGACCAGATCGAGGAAGAGCGTCGGCTGCTCTTTGTCGGCGTGACCCGCGCCCGCCGCGAGCTCAGGCTGTCGCATTGCGTGGTTCGCTCGTTTCGCGGGCAGACCCAGGCCGCCCGGCCGTCGCGATTCGTGAGCGAGCTTCCCGAGTCGAACCTGGTCGTCCGCGGCGGCTCGGCGACCAGTCACCGAGGCTACGCCACCCCAAGGCCAGGCTCGAGCTGGAGCCAACGGCCCCAGTTTCCCCAGAACGCCCGGCTTCCCTCAAGCCCCCAGCGCCATGCGACACCCCCCTTGACCACGGCCGCCGGCTTGCTCGGAGGCTCTCCGTTTGGATCGCCCCTCTCGCCTGGCGACGTCCAGGGGCTCGCCCTGGGGGCCTCGGTCTTGCACGCCGAATATGGGCTGGGAAAGCTGGTCGAGGTTTCGGGCGAGGGATCGGGGCGCAAGGGGACCATCGCCTTCGCCGTGGGGCCGCCTCGCACGTTCATCCTCGCCAAGGCCCCGCTCCAGATCCTGGGCCGATCGCAACCGAGCCGGGCGGGCAAGCGCGAACCCGGCACGTGACCCTCGCGTCACACTGATGAACCCTCCACGAAAGGACCCTCCGGGATGCTACGTTTGGGCGTCAATATCGACCATGTCGCAACCCTTCGTCAGGCGCGCGGCGGGCGCGAACCCGACCCGGTCTGGGCGGCCGTCCTCGCGGAGCTCGGCGGGGCCGACGGCATCACGATCCATCTCCGAGAGGATCGCCGCCATATCCAGGACCGCGACCTGCGCGTGCTCAAGGATACCTGCCGGGTCCGGCTCAATCTTGAGCTCGCGCTCGATCCCGGCGTGCTCTCGATCGCGACCTCCGCGCGCCCCGAGCAGGCGACCTTCGTCCCGGAGAAACGGGATGAAGTCACCACCGAGGGGGGGCTCGACGCGGTCGCCGAGGAGTCGCGATTGCACGACGCGATCGCCCGTTGCCATGACGCCGGCATCGAGGTCGCCCTCTTCATCGACCCCGATCTCGCACAGGTCGACGCCGCGATCCGGCTGGGCGTTCACGCCGTGGAATTCCACACCGGCCGCTACGCCGACGCGGCCACGCCACGCGACCAGGAGGCCGAGCTCGACGCCCTTCGCCGCGCCTCCCGCGCGACCATCGCCGCCGGGCTCGAGCTCCACGCCGGCCATGGGCTCAACTATCAGAATGTCACCCCCATCGCCAGAATCGAGGGCATGCGCGAGCTCAACATCGGCCACTCCATCGTCAGCCGGGCGGTCCTTGTCGGGATGACCCAGGCCGTCCGCGAAATGAAACAGGCCATGGAGCTCGCCATCCGCTAGAATCCGATCGTCGCGACGCATGAAATCAAGCATCACCCCTTCGACGCCCCACTCGAGGTCCAGCGGGAAGGCCCGGTCCATCCGAGCCTCGGCCGCCCACCGATTCCTCCAGACACGGATCTTGCCCCCCCTTGGACGCGGCGTATCGTAGCACCTCGCGGAGGTCGAGGCCCGGAACGCCTCGCGTGATGTCGGCACCTTGGTAGGGGACGATAGGGCCGCCATACCACGCGGTGTCGTCCTTGCCGTCGAGGGAGTGGTTCCGATCCAGACAGCGCGCCTGGACTCCCTCAATCATCGAGTCGACGCCAACGCCCGTCCCGCCAGATCACCGCCCAGTCGCGACGGAAGGACAACCGGCCGACCCCGAAAAAGGATCGCGTGGACAGGAATCATGCCCGCCCGGTCACCCTCGGCGAGGGAGAGTTCCAGACGGATCCGACCGTCGTGCGAGGTCGCCACGGCTCGCTCCGCCGCCTCCTGACAAGAACCAGTGACC
>JAKBAP010000493.1 GCA_021808995.1 Planctomycetota bacterium
TCTAGCCCTAACATGTTCAGCGATGCGAGATGAAGGCGGAGGAACGGGTCGAGAAAATCCCCGTCACCACCTGCTCGTACGTCTCGGAAGAGCACGTCGAGCCCTACCAGGTCCGCACCTGCCAGATGGTTCGCGAGGAGCGGGTCGAGACGATCCCCGTCACCGAGTGCGAATACGTGACCGAACAGCGCGTCGAGCGCATCCCCGTCACGACTTGCCGGATGGTGGCCGAGACGCGGACGCGGCAAGTCGCCGTGAGCGTCCCCGAGCAGGTCCCGGTTACGGTGACCCGCTGCGTGGCCAGGGTCGTTCCTCGTCAGATCGCCGTCCAGCGGACCACGCTCGTCCCCGTGGTCACGCCGGCCTGCGCGACCTGTAACTGAAATTGACACCCCACCATCGCGTGAAATCCCAGGCGGCGCTCTCCATTTCCCTTGGAGAGCGCCGCCTGTTTCGCGTCCTGGGACTCTGTTGGGCTGGCCGCGACTGACTATAATCGATTCGGCGTGGTGTTCCGCCGGAAGGTACGGCCGGAGATCGAGATGCAAGCGGGCTCACGAGGGGGACGGATCCGGCTCGTGCCGGCGGTCGCGACGGCGCTGGCCATCGGAGCCTGCCTGGCGGTGCTCGCGATGAAACAGCGAGAGGGCGCTCATGGCAAGGTCGCGACCGAGACCAAGGTCGCGAGCCCCAAAAACGTGCCCGACCAGGGCCAGTCAGCGCGTTACGCCGCCGAGGGGGAGCGTCTGATCCAGTCCAATCGCCTGGTCCTAGGCCGGGCGTTGCTCGAAGCCGCGCGCAGGCTCGACCCGCGGAACGCCGGCGCGCGTCGCGCCCTGGATGATCTCCAGACCCGCGCGGCGGCGGCGTCCGGGGCCGAGCGAACCGCCATGAACGAAGCCGCCGGGCGCGCGGAATCCTTGCTCGGGGTCAAGGGGGGAGAGCCCCTAGCGGCCCTCGCCCTCGGCCTGGCCGCGATCGCGACCAACCCGGAACAAGAGCTGGAGATCCTCGATCGCCTCGAATACCTCAATCACGCCCGGCTCCGGGCCGTCAAATCCACCCACGACGCCGTCAAGCTCGTCGCGCGGATCCTGCTCGAGTGCGGTCGAACCGGCGAGGCGAAGGACCTGCTCGCGCCCCTGGTCGAAACCACGGCGGAGGTCGATCACGAGGCATTCTGGTTGCTCTCGCGGGTTTATCTGGCGCGCGACGAGCCAGACCTCGCCGATTCCGCCCTCAAAAGCGCGAACGGCTGGGGCGACGACGGCCTGGCGGGGCCAGAGCCCACCCCTTTCGTCGGTTCTCGAGAATGTGCTCGGTGTCATCGCGCCCTGACCCGCGACCAGCAACGCGAAAGCCGCCACGCCACGACCCTTGGTCTCGGCCAGTCGCTCGCAAGCGCTCGACTGCCCGCCCAGCGCGTTCCCGACCCGATCATCCCTGGGCTCTCACACCTCATCACGCGCGAGCCCAATGGACAGCTCCAGGTCGAATCACGGCTGGGCGACCTGGTGGTCCGGGCGGTCGTGGAATACGCGGTCGGCTCGGGTCATCATGGCGTGACCATGGTCGCCCGCGACCAGATGGGGGTCGAGCGGCAATTGCGAGTGTCGTACCTCACCTCCATCGACGGCTGGGGCGAGACCAAGGGCATCAGCAAGACCACGCGCGACGATGGCGAGCTCCTGGGCCTCGCGCTGGCCCCCGAAACCACGAGCCGATGCCTGCATTGCCACGCCACCTGGTTTCGCTCCGTCGACCTTCGAAGAAACGGACCACGCGGGCCCGAGGCCCTCGATCACGGCATCGGATGCGAGCGCTGTCACGGACCGGGCCTCAACCACGTCAAGGCGGCCCAAACCGGATTCGCCCAGCCCGCGATCGCCCTCGGAGCCCACGCGCCGGCCTCGCTCCGGCTCGCGTCCTGTTATGAATGCCACGCCGCCGACCCCACCCTCCAACCTAGCGACCCCGAATTCACCCGCGCCCAGGGAACAACCCTCCAATACAGCCGCTGCTACACCGCCGCCAAGGACCGATTCGATTGCGTCACCTGCCACGATCCCCACCAGATCCTGGACGAAAACGCCGCGAATTATGAGGCCAAATGCCTGAACTGCCACGCCGCCAAGACCCCTTGCCCCGTTAATCCACGCTCCGGCTGCGTCGCCTGCCATATGCCCAAGGTAGACGACCCCTCGCGAAAAACCCGCTATACCGATCACCATATTCGTGTCCATCGCGACCGTCCCCCTGGATAGCCCCGCGTCTCGCACGATACTTCCTCGATCGAGCCGGCGGCCTTGGGCGATCTTGTCGCTCGACCCGTGAATCGAGATGATCGGTAGGAAGGAACCGCGATTGGACCAGCCCTGGAACGAGCCCGATCTCATGAGCAGCATCCCGACCAGCCAGCGCCAGGACAAGGCATCCACCGCTAGCCAGCCCCCTTCGCGAGCCGGGCGCCGGCTCGTGATCTCGATCGCGGTGGCGATGGCGGCCCTTGCGGCGGGCGTGGTTGTGTACCGCGGCATGGAGCGCCGGGCGCTCGCCGCCCCGGTCCGGAACCTGTTCGAGGCCAGCCGTTATGACGAGGCCCGAAAACCCCTCGAGCGGCTGTCTCGCCTCGATCCCAGCTCGGGCGAGGCGGCCTATCTCGAGGGCTGGCTGGCCCTCGCCGATGACCGGCCCCTGGATGTCGTCAAGGCCGTCGACCGCGCCCGCGCTCTCGGTTACGACGGCACTCGCCTCGACTGCCTGGCCGCCATCTATCAGGCCCGCGCCAAGCGCTACTCCATCGCCGAGCCAATCCTTGAGGCGGCCTATCAAGCCCACATGCCCCCAGAGGCCCTCGTCGCCAAGGAACTCGCGTCGATCTATCTCTCAACCTATCGCCTGGGACCGGCCGGGGCGGTCATCGAGCGGTGGCGGACGCTGGTGCCTGGCGACCCGCTTCCCTACATGTGGAAAAACCAGATTGGCGCTCGCACCGAGGCCGAGCACTCGCTGATGATTCAAAACTATCGCGCGGCCCTCGAGCTCGATCCCAATCTCGATGAGGCCCGGATCGGGCTCGCCAACGAGCTCAGCAAGGACCGCCGCTTTGAGGAGGCCGAGCAAGAATACCAGACCTACCTCGAGCACAAGCCTGGCGATCCCGAGGCCCTGATCGGCCTGGGTCGCAACGCCTTTCAGCAGGGAAACCTCGAGGCCGCCCTGCGAAATTACGAGCAAGCCCTCCAGGCAAACCCCCGCCAGCCAGAGGCCCTCAAGGAGCTCTCCCAGGCCGACACCCGCATGGGCCGATTCGAGTCCGCGCGCGATCGCTATCGGGTTCTGGTGGAGCTTGATCCCTTCGATTACGAGCTTCGCTATTCCTACGCGCAGACGCTCAGACGCCTAGGCGACGAGGCCGGTTATCGCAAGGAAAACGCCACGGCCAGCCGCCTGCGCAAGGAAAACGACGAGATCACCCAGCTCCGCTTCGACATCATGAAACACCCGGACGACATCGAAATCCGATACGGCGTCGCCAAGTGGATGCTCGAGCACGGCCACATCGCCGAGGGCCTCAAATGGACCAGCGAGGTTCTCCGCGTGAAGCCCAATCACGCCCCAACCCACAAGATCCTCGCCGATCATTACGCCAACACGGGAGATGCCGGGTTGGCCAATTATCACCGCCTGCTCGCCGGTTCGACACCCTGAACGTCCCAGCGATTCCGCGAGGGAGGGCCGCGAATCCGCGCCCCCCCTCACGGTTCCCGGATGGCTCAGTCTCGCTGACTGGCCATCT
>JAKBAP010000494.1 GCA_021808995.1 Planctomycetota bacterium
CGATCAGCATCGGGACCGTCCCCTCAGCCTTCTGGATGTCGCCTGCGGCGGCGGCGTGGTGGCCCTCGCCCTCGCCAGGAGGGCGGCCCGTCACAATCGTTCCATCGAGATCGAGGGCTGTGATAAAAGCCCCCGAGCCGTCGAGTTTTCCACCCGTCGCGCGGCCGGGATGGGCCTCGCCGCCCGATTTTTTGAGTGCGACGTGCTCACCCAGCCGTTTCCCAAGCGCTATGACATCGTGACGTGCTCACTCTTTCTGCATCATCTCGACGATGACGACGCGATTGCCTTGCTCGGGCACATGGCCGCCGCCGCGACCCAGCTCGTTTTGGTGGACGACCTGGTTCGGGGCAGGGTGGGGTATTTGCTGGCATGGGTGGGTTGCCGGTTGCTTTCACGATCTCCGGTCGTCCATTTCGACGGCGTCGCGTCCGTGGCCGCCGCATACAATGTGTGCGAGGCGGCCACGCTTGCCGATCGAGCGGGTCTGATCGGGGCGGAAGTCACCCGCCACTGGCCGCGACGTTTCCTCATGAGCTGGAGCCCCCCGTGAACCATCGCCCCCTTGCGATCGATGACGCGGCGAGCGTCCCCTGGGATGCCATCGTGCTCGGCGCGGGTCCCGCGGGGGCGCTCCTCTCGCGTCGGCTCGCGATCGCGGGCGCTCGCGTGTTGCTGGTCGAGAAAAAAGCCTTTCCCCGCCGCAAGGTCTGCGGGGCCTGTCTCAATCAGGACGCGCTCGAGGTCCTTGGTTCCGAGGGGCTCGAAACCCTGGTCGACGATCAAGGGGGGGTTCCACTCGAGATGTTTCACGTTGGGCTCGGCGGTCGATCCGTTCGACTTCCCCTTCCCGGTGGTCGGGCGCTTTCACGAGAGCGGTTCGATCTCGCGCTCGTAACCAAAGCGATTCGAGCGGGGGTCGACTTTCTTCCCGAGACGCTCGCGAGCGTGGAACCCACCCCGAACCCCGCCACTCGCTCGGTCCGGCTCGATCAACGCGGTCGAGCGGCGATCGCCTGGGCCAAGGTTGTCGTTGTCGCCGCGGGGCTTGGTCATCGCGCGCTTGAGCACGTGTCCGGGACCACGACGAGGGTCGCTCCGGGATCGCGCGTTGGGGCGGGTTGCACGCTTGAGGACGGTCCTGACGATTACGTGCCGGGCGTGATCCACATGGCGGTCGGGGGGCGGGGATATGTCGGCCTGGTTCGCCTGGAAGACGGACGGCTCAACCTGGGGGCGGCCTTTGATCGGGGGTTTGTCCGGTCAATGGGTGAGCCCGGTCTCGCGGCCTCGTCGGTGCTGGCCGAGGCCGGTTTCCCCGCGATCGTTCGTCTCGATCAGGCCGACTGGCAAGGGACGCCTGGGCTCACCCGGCGCTCGCGTCCCGTTTCCGCCCATCGCCTGGTGTTGATCGGAGACGCCGCCGGCTACGTCGAGCCCTTCACCGGCCAGGGGATGGCCTGCGCCCTCGCGTCCGCCCGGTCCGCCGCGCCGATCGTGCTGGCGGGCCTCGCGTCCTGGTCGCCGGCCCTTGAGCGCGCGTGGTCGGCCCGGCATGCGTCGCTCCTCGGGCGTCGATACGGGCTCTGCCGGGCGCTCACCGCCTCGTTGCGACGTCCCCTGATCGCTCGCGTGGTCTTTAACCTGGCCACCTGGGCTCCGACGATCTCTCAAATGATGATTCATCATGTGAATCGGCCTTCCGTTCTCGCCGAAACGAGCCCAACATGCCCATGATCCTCGCCGGAATCGGCACCGCCCTTCCCCCGCACGGGGTCTCGCAGTCGGACGCGGCGGCGATCACACGGCGATTCTCATGCGAGACCGCCGATCAAGAGCGGCTCTTTCAGACGTTCTATCGCCGTGCGGGGGTGGAAAACCGCCATTGCGTCGTGCTCGATTCCTCCGACGGGGATCTCGCCCAGCGGCAGTCGTTTTATGACACGGTCCCCCCCACGACCCTGGACCGGATGCGCAAATACGAGCAGGAGGCTCCTCGCCTCGCCCTCGCCGCCAGCAAGTCCGCCCTTGAGGACGCGGGCCTCGTTCCTGGCCGTGTCACGCACCTGATCACCGTCTCTTGCACCGGTTTCTCAGCGCCCGGATTCGACATCAGCCTGATCAAGCAGCTCAATCTTTCGCGGGAGGTCTCCCGGACCCACGTCGGGTTCATGGGCTGCCATGGAGTGTTGAACGCGCTCAGGGCCGGGAAAGCCTACGTCGAAGCCGACCCCGCCGCCCGCGTCCTGATCTGCGCCGTCGAGCTTTGCAGCCTGCACCATCACTACGGCTGGGACACCGGCCAGATCGTCGCCAACGCCCTCTTCGCCGATGGCGCGGCCGCCGTCGTCGGGGCCGCGTCGGCCCCAAACTTGACCCAGACCCCGCTCCAGCTCGTCATGAGCGGCTCCGTGTTGATCGACGACTCGGAAGACGCCATGTCCTGGCGCATCGGCGATCATGGGTTCGTCATGACCTTGTCGTCAAAGGTCCCCGACCTGATCGGCGGGCATCTCCGCGCCTGGATCGAATCGTGGCTCATGCGTCAGGGAATGACCCTGGGCGATGTCGGATCGTGGGCCGTCCATCCGGGCGGCCCACGCATCCTCTCGGCCGTGATCGAGGGTCTGGGGCTCTCTCGCTCGGCGCTCGCGGTCTCGCAAGCCATTCTGGCCGACCAGGGGAACATGTCGTCGGCCACGATTCTGTTTATCCTCGACCGACTTCGCCGAGCCCAGGTCCCGCGACCTTGCGTGGTACTCGGTTTCGGACCCGGCCTCGCCGTCGAGGCCGCCCTGCTGGCGTGATCCCAGCGATCAATGCCCCGCCAGCTCCGGTGGAAGCTTGGCCCCCGCGGGCAGTGTCAGCGGTGCTACCCCCGTCACCGACCAGAAGAGCTTCGCTGGTCCGCTCGGGTACGAATCACCGCTCACCCACGTGTGGTAAACCTTACCCCACAGCGTCCGGACCTTGGCCAGGGTCGCTTTCTCCTCCGCGCCTTTCTGCGTGAGGCTCTTGAGCAATCCCGCGTCGACCTCGTGGACGTGGTCGTGCCAGAATGCCTTTTCCTCGACGGGCATCGACTGGTACGTCGCGTCGTCGACCAGATACTCGATCCCGATCAACCGCGCTTCAGGCCCCGTGCCATCGTAAAGCACGCACTGATTCAGATGTTCGTTGACCGGCTTGCAGAAATGATAGGCGATCCGTGATTCCCGCGGGTCGTCCTTTTGCAAGTGAACTCCGGCGAACGCGAGCGGACAATGAATCACCGCCTCCAACGGTGCCTTCACCCCCGAGGCCTTCGCGACGTGGACGTCGTCATGCCCCGAGGCCGGACGACCCACCGCGGTCGCCAAGACGAATCCCATCGCTCCACCCAACACCACCAGTCCCATCAGTCCAACACGATTCATAGGAAGCGACTCCAGATCATCAAGGATATAATGGTTCTCGCGCCTCGGCCTCTTGATCTTATTCCTAGAGGTGTATATAGTCAATATGGAGAATTAGATTCACCATGGTCTTGGGGTTTATCGGCGTGGAATGGTGGCCGATGTTTTCGTAGGATGAGCCCTCGACTGAGCGGGATCGCTGTTCGCGGTTCCCGGAGATCGCGAGTCCCACCCTGGAATGCCAAGCCCTATCATGACGATCTATCCGATCCAAGACTATGGTCCCTTGATGAAGGGGATGGTCATCGGGGGGCTGGGGATATTTCATGTGTTCCTGGCCCAGATGGCGATCGGCGGGGGGATGCTGCTTTGCTA
>JAKBAP010000495.1 GCA_021808995.1 Planctomycetota bacterium
TCTCGCGCAAGACGCGCTCGTGGCCGCGCTCGAGCGATGGCCGGAAACGGGGGTTCCTGACAAGCCGGGCGGGTGGCTCATGGCCGCCGCCAAGCATCGGGCGATCGACCTGGAACAAGCTAGGACAGGCACCGAAGCTTTGGCTCCTCGGTGGGTCACGGACGTAACCCATTGTCCTGACGATGGTTATGGACATCACAGGCATGCGTGGGCGGTCACGCGGATGCGTAGATGAGAACGCGCATGCTCTACCCCTTTCGTGGCGGCATGCTCGCTGACTCGCCACCAACCTCATTTACACCGACGATCCCCACAAGCCCGGCGAGCCCTGCGACGGCACGCACACGGTCTACGACCAGGTCGGCAACGTCGTGGGCACCGAACGGCTGGCGAACGTCGTGATCACGGTCACCACCAATGGCGGGGTGTCGACCAGCAGTCTGTCGTCGGCCGGCGCGATCCTTTCGCAAAGCTTCACCACCTACGACGCCGCCGGGCGGGTTGTCCAGACGACCGACGCATCCGGTCTGGTCACGAACAACACCTATGACAACGTGGGCAATCGGACCGCGTCGACCACGACTGTGAACGGCGTGGCGCGCACGACCAGTTCGGTCTACAACGTCCTGGGCCAGGTTGTTTCGTCGACCGACGCGCTCGGAAACACCACGCAATACCAATACAACGCCGCCGGCCAAACGACCAGGACGACGTTCGCCGACGGCTCGACGATCGTGGACGCCTACGACTCGCAGGGCCGCAAGGTCTCGCAAACCGACCCACGGGAACGCGGCGCGCGGGCTCTGGGATTGCCACGATGGGGAGGAATGGCTAAAGTTCTGGCCGCCGCGGGACGGGAGTTCGCGCAGGGATGGCGTGGACGGATCGCGGCCGAGATTCCAAGGAGGGCTCGCCGTGCCGGATGGGCGATCGTTGGCCAGGGTGATGTTGCTGGCCGTGGCGCTCGCGGGAGGGTGCGGTGGGGGTCCACGCAATTTTCGGAAAATCGAGAGCAAGGCCCCACTCACGCGAGCGCGGGCCGTCGGCTTGGGCGAGCGTAAGACCGATCTCAAGGTCTTGCCCGCGCTGGTCAGTCGGCTCTCCGATTCCGACCCGGTCGTGCGATTGGCCGCCCATGAAGAATTGAGGAAGCGGACGGGGCGTGATTTTGGCTATGTCCCCTGGGCCGCCCCCGAGGAACGTTCCGGCGCGGTTGCTCGCTGGCGTGATTGGCTCTGGGGAAACGAGGGTGCCTTGCCCGCTCCCCAGTCGATGCCGGCTCCGCGGGCCGTCGCCAAGTTCCCACCCATCGCCTCGCCCCAGGGCACTGCCCCCTGAACCGAGCCGGAGCCTACCGACATGAGCGAAATCTCGAGAGAATCACCCACCCCAGCCTGGCTTGCCCCCGTCGAACTCATCGGCCGGGGGACGCTCGCGGCCTTCGGTTACGCGGGGGCGGTCGCGCTCATGCTACTTGACACCGTCAGGCGCTCGCTCTGGCCCTTCGGGGGGGACAGTCGCCTGGAAGGGGGATTCACGAGGGTGATCTTCCATCAGATGGCCTGGATGCTCGCCATGGGCATGCCCCTCGTCGGGATGGTCCACATCGCGATGGGCTCGTTCCTCTCGCTCCAGGCTTATTACGGCAGTACGTTCGTCGATGGCACCGGGGCGGTCGTCGGGGTGGGGTTGCTCCGTAATCTGGGGGGTCTGATGTCGGGGCTGACCTTCGCGGGGCTCCTGGCGGCTCGGATGATCCCCGAGACGCAGGCGGCCGTCGATCGTTTTTCCCAGGAGGACCCCCCGTTCGAGCCTGGAGCGCTTTCGGCCCCTCGAATCCAGGCGGCCGCGCTCGCGTGCGTCTTGTTGTCGCTCTGGGGGGTCGCGGTCGGAACCGTGGTCGGCTGGCAAGCCTCGCAATCCATGATGGGACTCTCAACCGAAACATTCTTTTTGATGATGTCTCGAATGATGTGGTTTCGCGACATCGTTGGATTAGTGTTCAAATGCATGCTCTTTGGAGCCATCTCGGCGGCGATTTGCTGCCACGAGGGTCTGTCGCAAGGGGGGGAGATGGCGGACGAGGGCGCTTTGAAACCGCCGGGCCGGGACTCCTCGATCGGGCCGCGAGACCTGGCGCTTCCGCTGGCGACGCCGATTTTCCGGGCGGCCTGCCTGTCGCTGGCGGGGGTGCTGGTGGTCAATTCAAGCTGGTTTATCTTGGCCTATCACGCCGTTCCGTTCTACGGGCCGACGCTGTTGCCGCCGCCGGGTCCTTGAGGGTCATGGGTCGGGCGCGATCCGGAGTCGCTCGAAAATGGAGAAACCGCGATGAACACGCGACGACGAACACGTGAAGTCTGGGTGGGTCTGGTTGTGATCGCGGCCCTGGGTGGGATGCTCGCGTTGGTGAGCATGGCTAGCGACGGGCCTGGCTTTCTCGCGCCCCGGAGGACGATCAGCGTCGTCTTTCGCGACGGCCAGGGGATCCGCGTCGGAAGCCCGGTGCGGGTCGCCGGCCTGGACACTGGCAACGTGGTCGACGTCGATCTGGTCGAGGTCGATGGGACGCTTCGTGCTCGCGTTCGCGTTTCGCTCCCCGCCAGCCTGGTCAAGAAACTTCGCCAGGACGTCAAGGTGACGATCCAGCCGTCGCTCACCGGCATGAGCCACGTCAATATCGTGTCGACCGGCCGATCGAGCATTTCGCTCGTGCCCGATCAGTCGATCCCAGGGGTCGAGACCTCGTTTTTCGACCCGATCATCGAGCAAGTCGGCCTGGGGCCGGTCGAGCGCAGCCACCTGAGCCATGTCATCGCCGAGGTCCGTGAGACCATCGATTCGATCAGCCCACGCATCAAGCAATCGCTGGGCTCGCTCCAGGAGACCGCCGCGAACCTGCGCGAGATGAGTGAATCGGTTCGCCCCGCCGTGGAATCGACGGTCGGTCATGCTCAGGAACTGGCCCAGCGAATCGCCGCCAGCACCCCCCGCATCGAGCGCACCGTCGAGCGGATCGAGAGCATCACCGGCCACGCGGAGGCCATCCTGGGCGAAAACCGCGAGCCAATGCGCCTGATCCTCGCCTCGTCCCGCGACCTGACCGCCTCGCTCTCGGATGTCGTGTCCAAGGACCGGGTCAAGGTCGAGCGCCTGCTCGACGGGCTCGATGGCACCCGCGCCCGCGCCGATCGCGTGCTCTATCAGACCGATCAGATCGCTGGCCAGGTTTCCACGATCATGGTCAAGAGCGGTGCCGAGGTCGAACGCTCGGTCTCCAACGTCCGAGACGCCACCGACTGGGCCAACAAGCTCGTCCAAAAAATCTACACCAACCCCTTCGTCCTGAGCCCCTTCTATAAACCCAAGCATGAGGACATTCGCGTCCAGGTCGCCTACGATACCGCTCTGACCTTTACCAAGGGGGCCCAGGAGCTCAGGGACAGCATCCGCACCATGGAAGCCCTGATGGCCCGGCCCGCGAGCCAGCAACAGCAGCAACAGCTTGCCGAGCTTCAGCAGAATGTCCACATGCTCACCGGCCAGCTCAATGAGATCTCGGCCCGGCTGGCCGACTCGCTCAAGGGATCGGGTAATACCCGCGTCCTGCGCTGATCGTGATTCGCCATCCCTGGCCGGATCCGCGCCCGCCAGGCCTTGGCGATGCCTCGAGCACCCCCCCGACCTTGTGATTCAACCTCAGACGCGATCGAACATGCGACGATTGCGCGGTTTTGGAATTTTAGGGGGTTTAGGATTGTGTTTG
>JAKBAP010000051.1 GCA_021808995.1 Planctomycetota bacterium
TGGCGGCCGGCTGGGTGGTCGCGTAGACCGCCGTGTTCGAAGCGGTCGTGGTCGTCGTCGCCGAGCTTGGCTGAGGGACCGCGGTGAGATAATTCACCGTGACCATCGTCCCGCCAATATTGGCGGTTCGGCTCGCGGAGACCATGGTCGCCTTGGCCGGCGTGACCGCGTTGGCCGTGTTTCCGGCCGGCGTGAACAGCGTGTAGAAGGGCAGGTAAGTGCCCGGCATCTGGCCCCGATTGACGCCGAAGCGGTCGGGCGAGATGTTGCGGTACTTCTGGATGGCCGACTTGGGAACCCAGAGGAATCGCGGCTGAATATGCTGGATCGCCGCGAAGTTCCGCGGGGTCGTCGGAGCGAGCAAGAACCCATTGGCCGAGGCCCGCTGACGATCGGTGATCGCGTAGGCGTCGGGGTTGGGCAACAAGATGCGGGCGAGCATCCTGAATTCCTTGATCGTGATCCCGCCGTTCAACTGGCCCGTGGCCGCGTAGTTGAAGAAGTTAAACCGACGCTGCTCGGCGGCCGGCTGGTCGGGGTTTTCGTTGAAGGCGGTGTTGTTCAGGCCCGGCTGGACCGCGCTGTAGGTCGCGGTGCCACCCAGCAGGGCCGCCATCGCTCCAGCCTCGGGCAGGCCCATCGCCGCCGAATTGTCGACGAAGTTCTGGATGTCCTGGGCCGTGATCACCCCGGTGTGGGTGACGTCGATATACTGGAAGTCGTGATGTTGCAGTAAGTAGTTGATCGCCACGTAACCTTCGACCGCCGCGACCGCGTTGGCCACGTTGACGCTGGCGTACGACCGGTACTGGGTGCTCCCGGGGAGCTGTGGTGGCGTCGACAAGCTCCCGCCATTGTTCGCGTCCAGGGCCGGCGTCGCCGTCCAGGCCAAGATCCCGTTGATCCCGCTCGGCGTGTTCCAGGCCGAGAGGTTCTTGAAGGCGTGAGCCCCGAAATTCAGCGAGTCGGTCCCCACCGGAGTGTTCAGGTACGCGTCCGCCGTGTAACCATTCGACTGGGCCAGGGAGGTCCAGTAATTAAGCGCCGATGACACCAGGGCGTAAGACCCGGTCACGATGGCTTCCGACATCGACGTCCCCACCTGGGTAAACGTGTTGTGGTTGGCGGGATCGCCCGCCGTCGTCGAGGTGGTCGTCGTGCCGTTCGCCGTCGTGAGCGTGAACGTGCGTCGGAACGTCGGCACGTCAAACGCCGGGGCGGCGAAATCGGTCGTGTTGCTACGGTTGACGCCAGCGGCGATCTTGTTGGCGTAGATTACGAAATCGGCCGCGGCGAGCAAGTTGGCGTTGGCGTTGTTTCCGTTCGTGGTCGAACCGCCGGTGCCCCCCGTTCCACCCCCCGCCGTGCCACCGCCGCCGGCGCCACCACCACCGGCGGTCGATGTCGCCGTCCCGCCGATCTGGAGCTGGTTGCCAAAGAGCAAGACCGGCCCGAGAAGGTTGGGAATGAAGCCAATCGGCTGATCAGTCGGCGCCGATGATGGGGTGTTGATAAAGGGGAACGGATAGACGCCGGTGACCGAGATGACCTCGTTCAAGACCGCGGGCAGCGACATTCCGTTGACATCGCCCAGTGAAGGACTGGCCGCGCTGTTGTTGCCGGTTGTCCCACCCCCCGCTCCAGCACCGCCGGCTCCGCCAGCGCCGCCGGCTCCGCCAGCACCGCCGGCTCCGCCTGCCCCACCGACTCCGCCCGTCACATTGAGAGGCGCGGAATTGCCCAGGGGATTTCCAAACTCACCCGCGGCCGCGATCGGCGCGATGCCTTCCTTCAAGAACTTGTGGTACTCGTTCTTGAGCGCGATCACGATCTGGGGATAGTTCTTGTAGGCGTTGACCTCGGTCTGGAAGGTCTGCGGCGTACCGAACGCGAACGAGGCCGCGATGATCCGGTCGACGCGAGTCGGTCGCAAGGGGTCGTTGACGAAGGGATGCTGGACGATGTATTGCAGGCCATTATAGAGCATCTGAGAGGTGGTCAGCGCGTTCGCAGTCTGGGCGATCGCGCCGGTCGTTCCACCCGCGCCGCCCGCGCCGCCCACTCCACCCGCTCCACCCACCCCGCCCGCTCCGCCGAGGCCCCCGCCCGCGGCCCCCGTGAAGCTGACACTACCGACGAACGGAACGAAGATATTCACCGGGACGATCGTTGCCTGGGGAACGAACTGAGCGATGACCCCCGCCACCGGTGTACCGTGGCCGTCGTAGGTGTTTGCCAGCGAGGAACTGGTGGCGGTGCCCCCCGCGCCCCCCGCGCCACCCGCTGCGCCACCGCCGGCCCCACCACCCGTGGTGCCGGTCGTGCTGGTGGTCGCGGCCGAGGTGTCGACGTTTCCAGGGCCGCCCGAGAAGATATTGATGCCAGGCGCGACCCGGCCCCGGAACGGAGGGGATGGGGTGACGCCAGTGTCGACCACCGCGACCGCCGCGTTCTGACCGTCGTAAGGAACGCCCAGGGTTCGCAGGTCATTGAGCCCGACCAGGCTGCCCGAGGTCGAGCCCGCCAGGCTGGCCGTCGTCTTGAACTGCCAAATCCCCTGGTCGTCCGACGCGTACATGGTCGTGCCGTCGGCCGAGAAGGTGATCGTCAAGGACGAGTTCACGAAGCTCGAGGAATCCTGAGCGCCACTCGTGGCGAAGCCGTAGGCGAAGGTCTCGACATTGCCACTCGGCGTTACCCGGATGATCTGTCCGCCAAACGTGTTCGACCCACCGGTCGTGTTCCCGTTCGACGTGATGGGAACCACTTGACCGCCCGAATTGGTCGTGACCCCGATCGATCCCGATCCCTGCACCGGAACCAGGATCGGAGTCGTCGGCAAGGGGGCGATCGGCGTGACCGTCACATACAAACCCGACGCGAGATCGCTCACGAACAGGCTACCGCCGTAATTGGGCGGATTCGTGACCGTGTATGTGGTCGTGGTCGTGCCTGGGTTCGTGCCCGTGGTCGTGCCCGTGGTCGTGCTCGTCGTTGTCGTGAGCTGGACGCTCTGAGAGAAATAGCCGTACTGATCGAAGGCAATACTTTCAAATCGACGAAAAAGCGTCGAAACCGCCCCTTGCTGGCTCAAGGGCGTCGTCGTGGTCAGGGTGACGCCGGTTCCCAGCAAGAGCTCGCCATTCGCGCTCCCCTGGATACCGCTATAGCCCGGCTTCGCGGGGATGCCCCCCGCCGCCGGAGTCCCGAAATCGGTGAAGATCGAATAGACCGGAGAAGGATAATCCGAGTTCGCCGCCGTCAGGCCAACGATCGGACCCGTGTTCACCGTCGTCGCCGCGACCACCCCCTTGACGATCGTGTTGGTCGTGACCGGTAGCCCCAGATTCGTCTGCGACACCCCCGTCGGCAAGGTCGCGTTGCTGATGACCTGTCCCGGCGAATACGCCGACGACTGGAAATAAAGCGCCGCGAACGTCCCACCCGTCGAGCTAATGCCACTCCCGGCGATCAGACCCGAAAGGAACGACTGATCCTGAACCGGCGGAATCAAGATCGCCGTCGGGTTCAAGTTAAACTTGAGCGACGACAGCCCGTCGGTCATCTGGGTGAACACACCCATCAACGTGCCATTGGGAGCGATCTCGAAAATAATGTTTTTGTTCGGATCCGATCGGTCGACGCTGCTCACGAAAAGCGCCGGCGATCCGCTGAAAATCCCCTCCGAGTCAAACGTCATGCTGTACCAGTTCACCAGCCCGGTCGACGAACCCAGCGAATTCGCGGCCGGCGTCGAAGGCGTGGTGTTGTTGGTGTCGATCTGGCTGATCACCGTGTTCAGATCAAAAAACACACTCGCCTTGCCCGTCGCCGGATCGACACGGTAAATCACCCCAGGACGATTGATCGCCCCCGCCGCGGCGTTATCCCCGGCCCCTCGTGAAATCGCGTAAACGTCGTTGCCGAAGACCCCTCCCGGCCCCGCCTGGATCGACACGATGTCGCCGCCAAACGACGAGATCGGCGTCAGTTCCGACACCGAGGTAATCGGCGCGGCCGTGTCGACCGCCGTCGCCGTCGTATTCTGTGACACGACCACCGAGCCCAGGTTGGCGTTGGTCGGCGTCGCCGCGGCCGTGAAGACGGCCTGTAATGGATAGGTGGCGACCACGGGCGCGGGCATGGACCGCGTCTCCAGCGGCTCCGGTGCCGTCATCTTGAGTTCGCGACGACGACGCCGCGTTAGGCTGTTGGACCGCGGTCGGGATGGCTGAGACATTCCTTGATCTCCTAACGCTTGACTCGTCCGTCCTGGACCGAGGCCGAGACGCCCGGCAAACTTCCCTATCGACGCGAGACGCGCGGCGGGATAAGCCCAACTTCTCGGCGAATTCGCTTCATCCGTTATGGCAGGCAGGCGCGGTTTGCCTGGATACACACAGAGAATCGGCCAGAAACCACCAACTCAATCAGACAAAGACGCGCCAGGATCGGAAAAATCCGCACTTCCGATCTCGACACCTTCGAACTTGGCGGTCCGCTCACGCCCAAATCGCCTACTCCAGGCGAAACACCACGATCCCCGCTCGATTCCTCTCGAGGAATCGACCAGGCGGTGAGCCCAAAAGTCCTATTCAGGCCATGTTGCCCAGTTCGCCCATGCGTCGCGAACCGGCTCGTCCACGGAGAGGAAGTGGGAATGGGAAAGGAGAAAACGCCCGACCGCGAGAGAGCGGCCGGGACGTTTTCGTGAGGCGGGTGGGGAATTACTCGACAATGCCCTGGGGGCCGACTCGACCGGGCTGGGCAAAGCCCTGAGGCGTGCCCGCCGCGCGGCGGCGAACGTCGAGCTCGATCGATCCGAAGGTCCCTTCATGACGCTGAATGGTCATGCTCAGGGCGGTCAAGAGCCGCTTGGCGGTGTAGAAATTCATGACCAGCCGTTGGTTGGCCTTCACGTCCTGACGGCCCGTGGCGAACGGCTGGGGATTGAGGCCAAAATCAAGGATGACCTCCTCGGGGGTGGCCGTGACCCGACAAAAATTCGAGTACGAGGGGACGGTCCCCGAATCGTCGACGACGACCTCGGTCTGGACTTGCTGGGTGGGATTCGCTTCCACGTCTTTACCTTCCTTTTCGCTCATCGGGTTCTCCCGTGGTCGGAACGAGGCTCGAACCATTCAGACCGCGCCGTCACGGTCGAGCGTGGGATTGGGCTCGACGGGGGGCGGTCAAGAGCGCTTATTTCAGCGTCATATGCGTGAAAATGCAAGTGCGCTTCTCAGGAGGTGACGCGGAAGACCTCGAAAGCGACCCCCCCAATCAGGGGGCGCGGACGACCTCGCCGCGTCATCCCCAGACTGGACAAGGTCGTGATCATTTCGCCCCGGTCGACCCAAGTCGTGATCTCGATGGCGTGCAGGTCTTGACGCGGCCGGGTTCTCGACTTCCCAGGGAACCGATAGGTTGGCGTCGGGTCGCGCCTGGATCATCCTTAAGATCATATTTCAAAGCGACTTGTGTCGCCATCAAAGTCCCGACCGAGTTCCTTGCCACACCCCGATTCTTGCCGCGAATGGAGATTCCAAGAAAGCGTTGGATGAATCGGTCGGGAGCGCCTATAACTGGAGAGTGACGATTTTCCGGACCGCGTGGGGAGCCTTCACGTTCAATTCCCTTCCCTGGAGAGAGGATGACAACCATGACTCGCCTCCCTGGCATCATGGCGAGCTGCCTGGCGCTGTCTGTCGCCACGTCCGTGTTCGCCCAGAATACCCCCTCCCCCGCCGTTGACCAGCATCGGGTCGCCACGAAGTCGCCTCACGAAACCGCCGAGACCGGTATCCAGTGCCCGGTGATGACCGGGGCGGCCGGGCCTTACAGAAACACGGCTGCTGGGGCGTTGTCGAATCGCGACTGGTGGCCCAACCAGTTGAACCTACGGATTCTTCGCCAGAATTCGGCCAAGAGCAATCCGATGGGAGACGACTTTCGTTACGCCGAGGAGTTCAAGAAACTCGACCTCGATGCCTTGAAAAAGGATATCAAGGCGTTACTCACGACGTCACAGGATTGGTGGCCGGCGGACTACGGAAACTATGGGCCTCTGTTCATTCGCATGGCCTGGCACAGCGCGGGCACGTATCGCATCGCCGATGGCCGCGGGGGCGCATCGTACGGAACGCAACGCTTCGCTCCCCTCAATAGCTGGCCCGACAACGCCAACCTTGACAAGGCGCGTCGTCTGCTTTGGCCAATCAAGCAAAAGTACGGCCGCAAGATCTCATGGGCCGACCTGATGGTGCTCACGGGCAACTGCGCCCTCGAGTCAATGGGTTTGAAGACTTTTGGATTCGCGGGGGGGCGTGAGGACGTCTGGGAGCCGCAAGAGGACATCTACTGGGGACCCGAGAGCAAGTGGCTTGGCGATAAGCGCTACACCGGCGACCGAAAGCTGGCGAACCCGCTCGCCGCCGTGCAGATGGGCCTGATCTACGTGAATCCCGAAGGGCCGAACGGTAAGCCGGATCCGCTCGCGGCGGCGAAGGACATCCGGGAAACGTTTGACCGCATGGCCATGGATGACGAGGAAACCGTCGCGCTCATCGCCGGCGGACACACATTCGGAAAAGCTCATGGCGCGGCCAACGCGGAAAAGTACGTCGGCCCTGAACCCGAGGGTGCCGGCCTCAAGGAGCAAGGCCTGGGCTGGAAAAACACCTTTGGTAAGGGGAATGCGGGCGACACGATCACGAGCGGCCTGGAAGGTGCCTGGAGCAGCACGCCGACGAAGTGGTCAAACGGATATTTTGACCACCTCCTGGGCTACGACTGGAAACTGGTCAAGAGTCCGGCCGGCGCGTGGCAGTGGACACCCACCGACGCATCCGCCCAGGGGACCGTGCCGGATGCTCACGATCCGTCCAGGTCCCACGCGCCCATGATGTTCACCACCGACATCGCGATGAAGGTTGATCCCGCCTATGCGAGGATCTCGAAACGATTCCACGAGAATCCAAAGGTGTTCGCCGAGACCTTCGCCAAGGCCTGGTATAAACTCACCCACCGCGACATGGGGCCCGTCTCGCGGTGCCTGGGCCCGCTGGTTCCCGAGCCGCAATTGTTCCAGGACCCCGTCCCCTCGGTCGATCATCCCTTGATCGAGGAACAGGAAATCGTTGCCCTCAAGGGCAAGCTCCTCGCATCGGGGCTCTCCCCTTCCCAACTCGTCTCGACCGCGTGGGCCTCGGCGTCGACGTTCCGCGGCACCGACAAACGGGGTGGTGCTAACGGAGCGCGGATCCGACTCGCTCCGCAGAAAGACTGGAAAGTCAATAACCCGGACGAACTGGCGAGGATCTTGCCGATCCTTGAGAAAATCCAGGCGGAATTCAACGCCTCGCGGGCTGGTGGCAAGAAGGTTTCGCTCGCGGACCTGATCGTTCTGGGGGGGTGTGCCGCCGTTGAACAGGCCGCCAAAAGGGCAGGATATGACGTCAAGGTTCCCTTTTCACCGGGGCGGACCGACGCGTCACAGGAAATGACGGACGCGCGGTCATTCGCCGTGCTCGAGCCGACCTCGGACGGGTTCCGCGATTTCCACGCGGGCCAGATCGATCGACCCGCCGAGGAGTTGCTGATTGATCGTGCGAGCCTGCTCACGCTCACCGCCCCGGAGATGACCGTCCTCCTCGGCGGACTGCGGGTCCTGAATGCCAACTCGGGGAACTCCCAACTTGGGGTCTTTACCAAGAGACCGGAGACACTGACCAACGACTTCTTCGTGAACCTGCTCGACATGAGCACGGAATGGCGGAAGTCCCCTGTCTGCGAGTACTCTTTCGAGGGACGAGACCGCAAGACCGGCAAGGTCAAATGGACGGCCAGCTCCGTCGACCTCGTGTTTGGCTCGAATTCGGAACTTCGCGCCATCGCGGAGGTTTATGCCAGTCAAGACTCGCAAGAGAAGTTCGTTCGTGACTTCGTCGCCGTCTGGACCAAGGTGATGAACCTTGACCGCTTCGACCTTGATCCAGCCCTGCGAACGGGATCGAAGGCGTTGGCGTCACGCTAGCGCCACCGACGCGAGGTGGAGTCTCAACGCCGCTCGGGGAACCAGGTTCGCCGGGCGGCGTCTGACGGTTGGGAAGGTCGACGCGGGAAACGGGGCTCGAAAGCCCCCAGGCCCGTCACCCGGAGATTCCTGGACGGAAGATCATGAATGCGCATGGAATTCTTGATCCCTGAACACCTGGAAGAGCGCCTGAGGGCCCACGCCGAACGGTCCTTGAACCGGCACGGGCGGTTTGTTCTTTACTGGATGCACCACGCGCTCCGGGGGCATGAGAACCCCGCTCTCGACCTCGCGCTCATCGTATCCGAGCGCCTTGGGTTACCGCTCTTTGTTTACCAGGGCCTCTCCGAGGATGATCCCTACGCGAGCGACCGGCACCACGCGTTGATCATGCAGGGCGCGCGTGACGTCCATAACGAACTCTCCTCCCGTGGCATCGGCTCGGCGTTCCACCTCGAGCGGCCAGGGGAGCGCGGACCGTCCCTCCGGCACCTGGCGAATCAGGCGGCCGTGGTTGTTACCGACGATCTTCCCACGGAACCGATCACGGGCTGGGTGGGGCGGCTCCGCGCTCAAGTCGCCACCCCGATCTGGCTGGTGGATGTCGCGTGCGTCGTGCCCATGAAACGCGTTGGCCGGGCCTATGACCGCGCGTTTGCTTACCGAGCCGCCACCAAAGCGCTCCTTGAAGCGCGGCGTGTCAAACCCTGGCCCGAACAGGCCAACCCACCGGGACCGTTCACGCCGTCCGACCTGCCGTTCACTCCGGTCGACCTCAACGAGGAGGAATTGCACACGCTGATCGCGGCATGCGACATCGATCACGCGGTCGGCCCGGTCCTTCACACCTTGGGCGGGTCGCGGGCCGGCTATGCCCGCTGGGACGCGTTCAAGGCCGACAAGCTACGGCGGTACGCGGCCGACCGAAACGACCCGATGCGCGACGGCGTCAGTCGACTCTCTCCCTACCTCCATTATGGGATGGTTTCCCCTTCGCGAATCGCTCGCGAGGCGGCCGCGGTCGGGGGGCCTGGGGCCGAGAAATTCCTCGACGAGCTCCTCGTCTGGCGTGAACTCGCGTACGCCTTTTGCTACTACAACTCAAGCCATGATGGCCTGGCCGCGGTTCCCAAGTGGGCGGTTGAGACCTTGCGTGCCCACGAAGTCGACCCACGGACATCGATTCTTGACTGGGAGACGCTCGCCCGGGGAAAGGCCGGGGACCCACTCTGGGACGCGGCCCAGCAGTCCCTGTTGATGCAAGGGGAACTGCACAACAACGTCCGGATGACCTGGGGTAAGGCGTTCCTCGGCTGGACACCCGACGCGGGCACCGCGCTTCGGCTGATGATCGACCTCAATCACCGATACGCCCTTGATGGTCGCGACCCGGCGTCCTACGGCGGCCTCTTGTGGTGCCTGGGCCAGTTCGATCGGCCGCACTCTCCACCCCGACCAATCCTCGGCACCGTCCGAATTCGACCGAGCGACGAGCACGCGACCCGCCTTGATCCGGAGCAATACTTGAAAAAGGCAACGCGGCCTTGTCGGGTGCCGATGCCCCGGGTCGCCCTGGTCGGGGCGGGTCTGTCGGGGTTGATCTGTGCACGCACACTCAAGGACCATGGCTTCGACGTGACCGTGTTCGAAAAGAGTCGCGGCCCGGGCGGCCGCGCGGCGACACGGCGGCTCGACTCGGGCCTGAGCTTCGATCACGGCGCCCAGTACTTCACGGTCCGTGATCCCCACCTCGCCCGATCCGTCGAGGCCTGGATCCAACGGGGGATTGTCGAGGAATGGGCCGGACGCATCGTCACGATTGATCTGGGTGCCGAGCCTCGCCCAAAGGCCGACCAGCCGGTTCGCTACGTCGGAGTGCCAGGCATGTCGACGATCGCCCGCCACCTGGCGAAGGATTCTCGGCTCCGCCTTGAAACCGAAATCGCTCGGCTCGACCGCGACGAGAATGGTTGGCGATTGACCGACGCGGTCGGAAAAACACACGACCCATTCGAATACGTCGTGATGTCACCGCCAGCGCCCCAGGCGGCGGTTTTGCTTCAGGGGCACGCCCTCGAAGCCGAGGTCCGAGCCGTTGCGATGACTCCCTGCTGGGCCGTCATGGCCGCGTTCGGACGGCCGGTCGAAGTACCCTGGGATGGGGCGTTCGTTCACGGCTCGCCGCTCGCCTGGGTGGCGCGGAACAGTTCCAAGCCGGGTCGAGAGACCTCCGCGGACTGCTGGGTGCTCCACGGATCACCGGAGTGGTCGACGGACCACCGCGACGCCGACTCACGCGAAGTGACAGAGTCGTTGCTCGTGGAATTCGCGAAAATCAGCTTGGGCCCGCTCCCCGCGACGGTCCATCGTGACAGCCGGCGATGGTTATTCAGCGCAACGGCGGGGTCGATCGACCGGCGGGCCCTCTTTGACCGCGACTCCGGCCTGGCGGTCTGTGGCGACTGGCTCGCCGGGGGGCGTGTCGAGGGGGCGTTCCGGTCCGGAGTGGCCGCGGCAGGGTATCTTCTCCGCGATGTCGGAATCCCGTACGGTAACCAAACCCTGGCCAAGACGCCGTTATCCAGCGATCCGCCGTGAGGCGCGTTTCGGCCTCGGCCCTGAGTCGCGCCCCCAGGGACGCCACGATGGTCGACGCGGTGAGGCGTCGGTGTCGTCAACCACCCGGGGCATGCGCTTATCCTCACGGAATTCGGAGTCGAGGTACCCATGCCGCGCGTAACGAAGAAAGCCGATCCGCCCACCAAGCTCTGCGCGGCCTGTGGCCGTCAATTCACCTGGCGGAAGAAATGGTCGCGCGACTGGGACCAGGTGAAATACTGCTCCAAGCGATGTGCCCGCGGGAAGCTGACCTAGGGGCCTCCACTCACCGACCGGATACCACGCGGGCTAGACTCAGAAAGAGATCATCGCACTCGGAACCGAGCACACCTCCGATCACTTTGCGCTTTCATGATCTCACCGCTCCGAAGGTCGACGATGACCGCCCCAAAAGGGAGTTCCGGCGCGCTGGCGGTCAGTTCGATCCCCACGCGAATGAATCGTATGTGATCGAGCTAGTAGGTGCTACTATCATCAAGTTATGAACAATGCCATCGAAGGGTTGTCCGCGCGTGCCAGGGCGTCTTCGTCACGGACGCCCGCGCGTGGCACATCATCACAAGTTCAGGAAATAACCATGTAATGTAGTCATCGCGCCGAGACCGTCACGCCGCCGGTGGGCGCGCCAACGGATTCTGGCGGTTCGTTGAAAGTCGTGATTGGATCTAATGCGGCGAAGCCAGGACCACGATTTCGCCGAACACGCATCATCGAGCATCTCGGCCAGCGAACGCTGGGAGTGGACGCTCTAGGTGTACCACGTCGGCGCTTCACGTGACCACGGACTTACGTCCGTGGTCACGCGAGCGGTCCGAGTCCCTCAAGGGAAGGCCCATCGAACCTTCGAGTCGCCGACACGCCAGAGACCTTCCGCGCGGACCGGATGCCAGAATCCGTTGGCGCACCGCCGCCGGTCGCTGGAGGTGGTGGTTGGGCTCGCGCTCGAGATCGGGCTTCGACCGCCCCTGATTTTGTGCTCGCCGTGACAATCGGCAGGCGAGCCCGCGCGGTAGACCCGGACGACGCGAGACGCTCTCTCATCTTTCGAGGAACCGGCCCGAGGCGTCGCGGGGGCTTGCTGACCGTATAGACTACTGATGTGTTCAGCAAAGTGCCCTCGAGGTCGGTTCGCGTAACCGGTCTTGCACTCAGGAGCCTCTCTCATGGGAAATGATACGCAACTTCGCGATACCAAGACCTGGCCCGACCTGGCCATCGGCCTGTACGACCATCTCACGGGGCGTGGGGCCGAGATCGTCTACGAATTTCAGGACTTCGAGCTCCTGATTCCGAGCAGCGCGTCGTCCGATGCCACGCATGCCAAGTGGCGGATGAATGGCGTCATCAAAGTCCGCACGCGCGACAATGCTCAGGTCTAACGAATCGGCCGCCGTGCTCGACCTCGCCGGCCGTCTTACAATCCTCGCGGACGAGGCACCGCTCCAGGTCGACTTCCGGAGAGCCACGATCGAGGTCGTGTTTCCCGACCTCTGGACGGCGTTGCGACTCCGCGGGAGGTTTTCACGCGGGGACCGGCGTGCGTGGGCGAATTCCTTCCGTTTCATGACGGCCCTTACCGGTCTCGAACTTCGGGTCTGGGTGAGGGGCCGGCAGGTTGGACGGATCGCGGCCACGAACAAGCCAGGTTGGCTGGCCGTCTGGCTCGGCCTCGACCCCTTGGAATTGCGAATCGGCGCGATTCTCGCGACCCTGCTCGGCCAGCAATCCCGGGCGACGGACGCGAGGACGGTCGTCGGTCCCGGCACCGGGGATACCGCGTAATGAACGCCGATTCCGTCATCGATGAACGATCGATGTGCCGGCTAGATCGTCGTGGATAGCACGACGGGCCACTGTCGTCGTCGGAACGGCCACGGACTCAACTCTCCTGCCTCGTCGTTAAAGACGGCGAACCGACGGTCATCCTCGCGAACACGGCCTGGGTTGGCGTCGACGGCAGGTGCCCTGGGATCAGGCTCGTCGGTCTCAAGCCTCGCGGTTCCGCCCTTCTGTTCAGTCCGACGTCGAATGGATCAATTCGCATGACAGATCGTGTGACTGTTTGGATTCTGGCCGACCAGTTGAGGCGGGACCACCCGGCCCTGATGGCCGCTCAGGCCGAGGTCGGCCAGGCCGGGGTCCGCGTGGCGCTCGTCGAGAGCCAGTCCTCGCTGCGACGGCTTCCATTTCATCGTAAGCGGCAGGTCCTTCACCTGAGCGCAGGCCGACATTTCGAGGCCGAGCTGAGATCGGCGGGCTACGATGTCGATTTGATCAAGGCGAAGGATAGCAGGGAGGGTCTCGCTCGTCACTTCAAACGTTACCGGCCTCGACGGTTGGTCACCATGTCCGCGGCGGATTACGCTCCTCGGAACTGGCAACAGGGCTCAATGGCCCAGGATCTCGGAGCGCGGGCGGAGGTCTTGCCCAACACGATGTTTCTGGTTGGCGGCTTCAATCCGATCCCCGACCCAGAGCCCGGCCGCCGTTATGTGATGGAGAGTTTTTACCGAGCCATGAGGTCCCACTTCAACCTCCTGATCGAACCCGATGGGCGACCGACCTCGGGGAAGTGGAATCTTGACGCCGAGAATCGCAAGCCGCTTCCTCGTGACCATCGAATTCCACCCCGGCGAGGCTTCGAGCCGGACGAGATCACGCGGGCGGCGATCCGCGAGGTGGAGGCCTCGGGATTTGGCGTCGGCTCGGCGGAGGGTTTCGACCTCCCGGTGACGCATGCGGAGGCCGAGTCCGCCTTTGCTGATTTCCTCACGACCCGCCTCGCGGATTTCGGCGCTTACGAGGACGCCATGAGTCGGTCGGAAGGCGTGCTCTACCACTCTGTCCTTTCACCTCAGATGAACCTGGGACTGCTCGACCCGCTCGCGATGGCAAGGGCGGCCGAACAGGAATATCGGGCGGGCCTGGTCCCACTCAACTCGGCCGAGGGTTTCATCCGCCAGATCGTGGGCTGGCGTGAGTTTATCCATTGGCAATACCACCGCCAGATGCCCGGGCTCCGCGAGGCGAACGCATGGAACTCGAATCGGCCCTTGCCCAGGATGTTCTGGGACGGCGAAACCGACCTGGAGTGCGTCCGATCCGTGGTCAAGCGACTCATTACCTCGGGATATACGCACCACATTGAGCGATTGATGATCCTCTCGAACTTCGCCCTCCTTGCCGGTATCGATCCCGCGGCCGTCGCCGACTGGTTCCTGACCTTCTATGTCGACTCCCACGATTGGGTTGTCTTGCCCAACGTCATCGGCATGGGACTCAACGCCGACGGCGGGATCACGGCGACCAAGCCCTATATCGCCTCGGCTTCCTACATCAAGCGAATGGGCGACTTCTGCGGAACCTGTGCTCATCGTGCCGATCTCAGGACGGGTACCCATGCCTGCCCGTTCAACACGCTCTATTGGAACTTTCTGATCGAGAATGAATCGAGACTCCGCGCCAATCCGCGTCTCGGCCCGGCCGTGCTGGGTCTAAAACGGATCGGCGAGGCGGAACGCGAGCGGATTCGTACCGAGGCCAGGGATTTCCTGGACGGGATCGAGCCCTATGCGTCATCGCCTGGCGAGGTTCACGGTCGTTAACCCCTGATTTGGACACGGCCATCAAGAGCGCCCGACCCTAGGTCGGCCTGGGGTCGTATCCGACTCGCTCGCGCTCCCATAATTCATCATTGATCGCGGTTCCGCCCACCTTGTCTGGTGTTTCTCGATGCGTGGCCGACTCGATCTCCCGCAGGCGGCGGCGCAAGAATTCCGCGTCGGCGCGGGCCGTGGTGAGGCGTAGTGCTTCCCTCCAGGCTCGCTCGGCGGCGGGGTGCCGGCCGAGGCGGAAATGGAGCTCGCCGATCACCAGGTGCCAGCCAGGGTAACGAGCGGGGACGTCCTCCGGAGGAACGGCGGACAGGCGATCGAGTCCGGCCCTCGGGCCGTGCGAATAGGCCTCGGCGACCGCGCGGTTGAGAGTATTCAGCGGCGACGGCGCGATCCGTTCGAGCGCGTGGTAGAGCTCGCTGATTCGACTCCAATCGGTTTCGGCGAAGCTCGGGGCTCGGCAGTGCTCCCAGGCGATGGCGGCCTCCAGGTGATATCGCGTGAGCTCGTCGCCGGTGGCCGATCTCGCGAGCCATGCCATCCCTTCACGCACATCGTTCCAATTCCAGGCTGAGCGATCCTGTTCCTCGAGCAAAACAATGGCGCCATCGTGAGCGACCCGCGCGTCGAACCGCGCCCCGTGGAAGGACATCATCGCGAGCAAGGCATGCGTCGCGGGGAGGTCGCCGCCGGGATGGGCCGCGAGCATCCGCGCGAGCCGGCGGGCCTCGTCACAGAGATCCCGGCGGATCGGCATATCGCCATGCGTGACGTGACAGCCCTGACTGAAGAGCAGATAGAGGACCGCGAGCACCGCGTCCAGCCGGGCACCAAGCTGGGCCACGGCCGGCGTGTCGAAATCCACGTCCAGCTCCCGCAGCCGAACCCGCGCCCGCTCGATCCGTTTCTGGACGTTGGCCTCGGTGGTGAGGAGCGCTCGGGCGATCTCCCCGGTGCTGAATCCGCAGAGTGTCCGGAGCGCGAGCGCGACGCGGGACTCGGCCGGCGCGGCTTCGTGGCAGCAGACGAAGAGCATGCGAAGCGGTTCATCGCCGATCTCGTCGGCGAAACGCGCTTCGGGCGGCGACGATTCCTGGTCCTCGTCCTTGGCCAGGCGCGGCAATGCCAGGGCGTGGGTACGCTCACGCCGCAAGGCGTCGATCGCCAGGTTACGGGCGGTGCGATAAAGCCAGCCGGCAGGGTCTTCCGGCACGCCACGCCGCGACCAGCTCTCGAGCGCCTGCGCGAGCGCGGCCTGAACGACATCCTCGACGAGGTCGAGCCTGCGCACGCCCAGCGACCGGGTCAGGACGGCACTGAGCCGGCCAAACTCGTGGCGAAAAAAGTGCTCCACCAGCACGCGCGGCTCGCTCATCCTGGTAATACGCTCCTTTTCCGCGCCGGGTGTACCATCACCATCGGGTCACAACGTCCTCAGCTCGCCGCTTTCTTGACGAGCGCGGCGATCCTCGCCTCCACGGAGTCGGTCAACTCCTCCAGAGCGAACGCGACCGGCCACATGGTCCCTTCATCGAGCTTCGCGTCGTGCTGGAATCCAAGGGTCGCGTACCGGGTCTTGAATTTGGCAGCGCCCTGGAAGAAGCAAACGACCTTGCCGTCCTTGGTGTACGCGGGCATCCCGTACCAGAGTCTCGGCGAGAGGGCGGGGGCGTTGGCCTTGATGATGGCGTGGAGCCGCTCGCCCAAGGCGCGATCGGGTTCCGGCATCGCGGCGATCCGCTCGAGCACGGCGGTCTCTCCATTCACCTTGTCCGCGCTCGGGCCGCGGCGTCCCTCGGCCTTCAGTTCCTGGGCCCGCTCCCTCATCGCGACTCGCTCCTCGTCGGAAAATCCCTCGGATTTCTCGCCGACGGCCTTGGTGCTCTTCGCGGGCTTTCGCGTGCTCTTTTTCGCGGTCATTTTCGTTCCCTTTCGTCAGTGGCTCTGAAAGCGCGGGTTGTTTACGCGTAGCCGGCGAATTCGCGGATCTCGATCGTGTGGCCGGGGGGGCACGCGCGGGCGATCGCCAGCGCCTCCTCGTAGTCTTCAGCCTGGATGATTGTGAAGCTGACGACGACTTCCTTGGCTTCGACATAGGGGCCGTCGGTTACGAGCCCGGCCTTCAAGACCCGGCCGGTCGGCTTCACTCCGTCGCCACCAGGCACGATCGCCGAGCCGAACTTTTGCATCCATGCGTACCAGGCTCCCTGCAAAGCCTGCATTTCCTCGGGAGACGGCCGGGGGTGGTTCTCGGTGGACTCACGATAGATGAACAGAAACTTCGCCATGACGCGACTCCTCCAAACGATTTCGGATGCTCGGGCGGAGGCCTGTCCGCCGCCTTTCGTGAGGACAACGAACGAGCCGCGCCCTTTCGGACAACAGCACGGAAAAAAATCGTTGCCCACGATTTTGGGTCACTCTCAAGATACCGATCAATCCCCGACATTCGCGATTCGCCGAGGCGGATTTGAGTATACCGGCCACCGCAATCGCGGTTGCGTGGATCGTCCCCCAAGCCAACAACCTAGGAAAGCACCTCGTGACGGTTTATCCTGATCCAGGTAGACGATGCACGGTCATGTTGGAACCCGAGTCGGAAGTCAAGGAGCCCGAGCCATGCGCTGGAAGCGATCCGTTTCGTGGCTGGTCACGCTGGCGACGATCTGCGTCGGGGCCGATCAGGGATTCGCCCGCTCTGATGACGGCGGAATCGCCGCCAGGGCGAGAGTGGTCGACGTGCCCGACGGCGGCATCCAGCCCCAGGCGGCGATTGACGAGCGCGGGGCGATTCACCTGGTTTTTTTCAAGGGTGAGCCGGCCGGGGGCGACCTTTATTACACGAGGCTCGAGCCAGGCGAGACGCGATTCACGCCACGGATTCGCGTCAACAGCGAGCGAGGGTCCGCGATCGCGATCGGGACGGTCCGCGGCGGCCAGATCGCCATTGGCAAGGGAGGGCGCATCCACGTCGCCTGGAACGGAACCAATGGCGCTGTCCCCAAGAATCCACTCGGTGGGGTTCCGATGCTTTATTCACGATCAGACACGGGGCGTGCCGTGTTTGAGCCCCAGCGGAATCTGATGCGGCGGACGGCGATGCTCGACGGCGGGGGCACGATCGCCGCCGACCGTGAAGGGAACGTCTACGTGGCCTGGCACGGACAGTCCGAGGATGGCGGCGCGACCGAAACGTCGCGGCGAATGTGGGTGGCGCGATCGTCCGACGACGGCGCGACCTTCGCGCCCGAGGCCCCCGCCTTCGAACGAGAGACCGGGGCCTGCGGCTGCTGTGGGACCCGGGGGCTCGTCGATTCCCGGGGCTCGCTCCATCTGCTCTACCGCGCGGCGACGGGGGGATCTGATCGGGATATGTATTTGCTCAGCTCCGACGACCACGCCAGCCATTTTCGCGGGGTGATGATCGATCACTGGCGGACGACCACCTGCCCGATGAGCACCGCCGGGATGGCCGATACGAGCGCTGGCCTGCTCATCGCGTGGGAGACCCGTGGCGAAGTCTACTTTCGTCGGATTGGTCGCGAAACCAGTCAGCCCCCTGCGATCGCGCCTTCGGGCGGGCGCGGCGACCGCAAGCATCCCGCTGTCGCCGGCAACGTTCGCGGCGAGACGATCCTGGTCTGGACCGAGGGGACCGGCTGGCAAAAAGGGGGAGCACTCGCGTGGCAGGTGTTCGACCGAAGCGGCCGGCCCTCCGGCGCGATCGAGCGCCTCGACGGCGGCGTGCCGATCTGGGGCCTGGCGACCGTCGTGGCCGCGCCTGACGGCGGGTTCACGATCATCGGTGCCCAGCACGCCGCGGCGAGGGCTCGGGCGCGGCAGGGTGGGTGAGTCGAGAATAGAGAGGACGGCGATCAATGAGGTCCGCACCCGACGACCTGGAGCGGCTGCCTCGCATGAGTCCAGCCGATGAGCCCGTCGTTCCGACGGGTGTGGATCGTCGGCGACGAGCTCCCTGGATGCTACCGGTCGCGATGGTCGTCTTCG
>JAKBAP010000496.1 GCA_021808995.1 Planctomycetota bacterium
TCAACCGGCGATGGGGCCGCTATCTGGGCCGATATCTCAACGGCGACCGCGTGATCTTGGCTTATATGATCGGATCGACCAAGATCCTCGAGACTTATGGAATCGCGCCCGGCCCCGGTCCGGGCGCGTTCACCCGCACGCTGGAGATCGGTCCCGCGGCCGGCGAGCTCGTGCTTCGCGTGGCGGGGCAAGACACCATTACGGCCATCGTGGCCGGCGATCACGGCGCGAGCGGGGATCTGGGCGATGGATTCCGGCTGCTCAGGCTTCCCGCCTCGAGCAAGACGCGGCGGCTGACGATCGTGCTGGCTCGCGTCGGCGTGGACGCGGAGGCGATCGCGAGCGGGCTCAAGCCCCCAGAGCCGCTCGAGCCCCTGACAGGCGGCGGACCCGCGAAATGGCCCGAGATCCTCAAGACCCAGCCCAGGCTGGGTGCGTCCGAGGGACCATTCGCCGTCGACATCCTCACGCCCCCCGAATCGAATCCCTGGCTTTGCCAGACCCGGCTCTCGGGCCTCGACTTTTTCCCGGACGGGCGCTCGGCGGCCGTCTGCTCGTGGGATGGCGACGTCTGGAAGGTCGAAGGTGTCGACCATCCCGAAAATGGCCTCGCCTGGAGACGCATCGCCTCGGGGCTTTTTCAACCCCTCGGCCTGCGCCTGGTCGATGGAATCATCCACGTCGGCTGCCGCGACCAGATTGTCCGCCTCCACGACCAGAATGGCGACGGCGAGATCGATTTTTACGAGAACTTCAACAGCGACCACCAGGTCACCGACCACTTTCACGAGTTCGCCCTCGACCTCCAGACCGACCAACAAGGCAACTTTTACTATGCCAAGGCAGCCCGCCATGGACTCAAGGCCGTCGTCCCCCAGCACGGCACCTTGCTCAAGGTCGACAAGACCGGCTCAACCACGGAAATCCTCGCCACCGGATTCCGAGCCCCCAACGGCGTCTGCCTGAACCCCGACGGGACCTTTTTCGTCACCGACCAGGAGGGTTTCTGGATTCCCAAGAATTGCGTCGACCTTGTCAAGAAAGGAAGCTTTCATGGAAACATGTGGGGGTATCACGATGTCGTCGACTCCTCGGACGCGGCGATGGCGCCGCCGGTCTGCTGGATCACCAACGCATTCGACCGCTCGCCTGCCGAGCTCCTGTGGGTGACGACCTCCAATCCCGCCTGGAAGCCGCTCGCGGGGGCGTTTCTGAGCCTTTCCTACGGCAATGGGAAGGTCTTTGTCGTCTTACGCCAGCAAGTCGGCGACCTGACACAGGGAGGGATGTGCGCCCTGCCGATCCCGGCCTTTCCGACGGGCGTCATGCGAGGGCGGTTTCACCCAACGAACGGCGAGCTTTACGTCCTGGGTCTCTATGCGTGGGCCGGCGACCGGACCGCGCCTGGCGGTTTTTATCGGATTCGGGCCACCGGAAAGCCGATCTTCTCGCCGATCGACCTCAGGGCCAGGCCGGGGGAACTGGTGCTTCGCTTCACCGACCCCGTCGAGCGTGAATCGGCCGGCGACCCCGACCGCTATCACGCCAAGACCTGGGCCCTCAAGCGGTCGGCGAAGTATGGGTCGGACCACCTGAACGAGCGCCCCGCCCCGATCACCGGCGCCAAGGTTTCAAGCGACGGCCTCACGGTCACCCTTGCGATCCCGGATCTGCGCCCGACCTGGTGCATGGAGCTCGAGTATGACCTGAAATCGCCCGCGGGATCGCCGGTGCACGGTGTGATCGACCACACGATCCACAGCCTGGGCGATGATCAGGGAAGCCCACGATGAGCACGATCGCCCCCCCCTGGATCGAGAACCAATCGATCCTCACCCCGACCTCGGGATATCTCGCGGCTGGGTTCACACATACGATCAACGCGTACCAGGGATGCGCGTTCGCGGGGGCGTTATGCGGCACGTTTTGTTACGCCCAGCACAACCACTGGATCACCCGAGGTCGTGACTGGGGTCTCTATGGGGCCAAGCGAAACGCGCGGACGGCCTATCGCCGCGATCACGACCGGATCAAGCGGCCGGCGCGCGGCGAGCCCAGACCCCTGAAGATCTACATGAGCAGCGCGACCGACCCATACCTACCCCAGGAGGCAAGATTGGGCCTGACGCGATCGATCCTGGAGGAAATGATCGAGCGTCCGCCCGACGCGCTTGTGATCCAGACCCATCACGCCCGGATCGAGCGAGACGCCGACCTGATCGCGGACCTTTCGACGAAAACCTTGGTCTGGGCCTCGATCACGATCGAGACCGACCACGACCGGCTTCCTGGATTTCCACCCCACGCCTGCTCGCCGACCGACCGGCTCGAGGCACTCGCGCGGCTGCGTCGGCGGGGAATCCCGACCCAGGCGGCCGTGAGCCCGCTCCTCCCACTGGCCGACACCCAGGACTTCGCCCGGAGGCTGGATTCCGCCTGCGATCGAGTCATCCTTGATCATTATTTGATCGGTGACGGCTCCCCCGGCGGTGCCCGGACCCGCCGCACCACCCTGGCCGCCCGGCTCATCGACGCCGGATTCGAGCGCTGGACTAGCTTGGACACGCTCTGGGAAACCCGAGAAATCCTCACCAAGCTCCTGGGCGAAAATCGAGTGCTGGTGGGACGCGAGGGTTTTTGTTCGCTGTCGCCAACGCGTATTGAATAAGAGGATCGTGCCATGCCCCCCTCGACCGGAGAATGGAATCTCAAAAGGACCTGGCTCGCCCGCCTGGCGCGCAATCGGCGGTTTCATGGCTGGGCGCTTGTGATCCTGGCGGGGGCTGCCTTCACGACCGCCGGGGCCATGCAGCTCCACTGGGGTCGTCGGACCCAGCCCATGACGGTCACCGTCGCCGCCAGCCGCGACGACTGGCCCAGGCGAGACGGACTCGAGAACCTGACCAAGCTCGCGGCCGCGGAGGGGCTCGTCATCGAGGGCCAGGAAACCATGGGCGCGGCGGAAGCGCTCGAGGGGGTCGAGGCCGGGGTCGTGGATTTCGCGATCATTCCCGGCGGGATCGATTTCTCCCGATACAAAAACATCCGGGAGGTGACCTCACTGCACATCCAGCCGTTGCACCTGCTCGTGAAGAGCGAACTCATGGCCGATGTGTCGATGCATCTGGGAGCGCTCAAGGGAAAGCTCGTCGACCTGGGCGGAGGGCCGGATTCCGCGACGTATTGGCTGGCGCGCGAGGTACTCGGCTTCGCGGGCCTCAGGCTCGACGCGGGCGACTACGTCGTGGCCACGCATCAAAGCCAACGCGACATCGACAGCCCGAGGACGGGTCCGCGCCCCGACGCCGTCTTCATCACCACCACGCTCCCCTCGCCCATGGTGACCCGGCTGGTCAAGGAGGGTCGATACCGCCTGGTCGCGCTGCCGTTTCACGACGCCTTCGCCCTGCGAGCGCTCAGCGAGCAGCCCGCCGCCGACGAGCTCACGAGCCGCAATGAGGAGACCCTGTTCATCCGCAAGGAGCACATCCCCGCCGCCGTCATTCCCGCCTTCACCTATGCCGCCGACCCGGCCGAGCCCCCCGAGCCACTGCACACGCTGGGAATGACCATGCTGCTCATCGCGAATCGAGAGGTCGACCCCCAGACCGTCGAGCGCATGCTCCAGGTGCTCTTCCGCACCCGATATGCCCGGCTGATCCGTCCGCCTCTCGACGCCAGGCGGCTCGAGGAGGTCCCCGAAATCCCCTGGCATCCAGGCTCCATCGCCTATCGCGAGCATGGACAGCCG
>JAKBAP010000497.1 GCA_021808995.1 Planctomycetota bacterium
CGACATAGCGCCGAGATAATGGCGATCGCCGGGTCCATGCTGATCCATTCCACCTCGCGGGTCGCGTCTCGACAGGTGGCCGTGCCTTCGTCGATGGTCGCGAGCAATTGCGCGACCGCCCGGCCGCCAACGAGCTTGGAATGAAGAGGCGCGACCACGAGCGCGGACCGACCCGATCGAGCGCTTTCATGGGTCGCCCCCTGGCTCGCCGGCGAAAACCCGACGGGGGCCAGGGTTAACGCGGTCAAGAAGAGCCCAAGGATGGTCGCGGCTTGGCGGTTTCGTGTTCGCATGGGTCGCTCCAGGCGTGGTTCCACGATCTCCAGATCGCGGGGCGGGATTCACGAGCGGGCCAGATCGGGTTCGAGGATCAGGCCGGGATCGCGGGGTCGGGGCAAGATCAAATCGAGGGCAGGTCGAGACGCCGGCGGCCAGGAACCACCGTGAGCCTGTCACGGCCTGATCCGCGGCGCGGGTCGTCTCTACTAAGTTATCGCCACAATGGGCTATTCTTCAAGAAGAGTCAAACATTTCCTGAATAATCGACGAAATCGGGGCGTGAGAGCGACCTCCCTGGACTTGCGTCGACCGGCGGTTGGGTTAGAATGGAACACGATGAAGCTCATGGTTCGAGGCTCTCGGGCACGGCGGCCGAATGTGGGATCTTCGTCGAGCCGAGTGTGATACACTGAACTCGACTGTTGGCGGCGGATCATGGGGATGCGCCTCATGTTTCGCTCGAGGATGGGGCGACGAGGTCCGAGCGATGGCCGAGAGTGTTTTGTCTGTCGCGAGGGTTTTTCAAGGAGGATAGGACCCATGCAAGGTCGCGCGAGCTCGGGGTTATTGACTTACGGTATGCCGGGGGTTTTGCTGGGTTTGAGTCTGGCATGGTGGATGGGAGGTCGGGGGGATCTGGCGGCGGCGCAGAGTCAGGGTCAGGCGGCGACGGGTCGGGTGTCGGAGCCCAAGAAATCCCAATCGCCCCGGCCGAATCCTGGCGGTGAGGTCGCGGGGACCCTGGCTTTCGTGGCGGATGGGGCGGGGATGACACAGTTCCTCTATGTGATCGATACGCGAAAGCAGGCTTTCGCTGTCTATCGCGTGGACCCGACGGGTTCCAAGGGGACGGTCAAGCTCGAGGCTTCTCGGCAGTATAAGTGGGATCTTGAGCTGGAGCATTACAACAACCAGGCGCCCGAGCCCGCCGCGATCGAGGCGACGGTGAAGACCCTGGCTCGAACGACGCGTTGAAAAGGGAGGCTGACGACGTGAGGGGTCGCGGTCTCTCGAGCACGAATCTTCCCTTTGGTGCCCGTTCTGGGGCCGATCTCGACCGCGAGGAGCACGTCCATGGCGCAATTCTATTCGCTTGAAGAAGCCGCCCGCGTCCTGGGGATGAGCCCCGAGGAGCTGAAAACCAAGGCCCAGACCCGCGAGGTCCGCGCGTTCGTGGACGGCGGCACCTGGCAATTTCGCGTCGTCGACGTCGATGAACTGGCCCGCCGCCGCGGGCTAGGCTCCGACGCCGAGCTCCATCTTTCGGACCTCGAATCGAGCGGCTCGAGCGGGTCCAACGAAATCGCCGACCTCGACCTGTCCGAGTTCCACCTGGGCGTGGGCAAGGCCGACCTGGGGGCGGGCACCGATCACGGCTCGAGCCGCGACTCGGACCTCGACACCGGCTCGCAGCATGAGCTCTTGCTCGACGACCTCTCGGTCCCCCCCGCCCCGGTGACCGGCTCGAGCTCGGTCATCATCGGCGGTGGACACGGCGGCAAGCACCCCAGCGATTCCGACGTCCGGCTCGTGCCCGACAATGTCAAGGGGTCGAGCGATTCCGACGTTCAGCTCGCGTCGGGGCGTCGAACCTCCAAGCAGCCGAGCGATTCCGACGTGACGCTGATCCGGGAAGACACCGCCGATCATGGCCTGATCACCGCCCCGTCGGGGAGCGATACCTCGGTGCGCTCGAGCCCGCTTCTGGGCTCGTCCGCGGAGGTCCAGGCGGCCAGCTCCGAGAGCGAGTTCGAGCTCAATCCCTCCAGCGAGCTGATCGACGCGCTTCAGCCCGATTCGGGGAGTGATTTCGAGCTGTCGGCCCTCGACGCCAGCGACGAATTCGACGCGGTCACCCCCGCCAAGCCATCCGACTCCGACGTGACGGCCTCGGACCCCAAATACTCGGGCATCAACCTGTCGCGGCCCAGCGACTCCGGCATTAACCTTCAGCGAGGCGGGCAGGCCGACTCGATCGAGCTCGCGCCCCTCTCCGATGAGGAGATCCGGGCCTCGGGCGCGAAACCGGGCAAGCCCAAGCCCTCGCTCGCCGCCACCCCTCCCCCCGCCGTGAAAAAGGGGGGCAAGGATATCTTCGACGATACCGATTTCGAGGTCGACGTCCCCTCCGACGGCGACTCCTCCGATGACCGGACGGTCCAGCTCGAGGCCGCCAGCGACTTCGACATCGAGGAGAGCGACAGCGGCAGCGAGGTCTTCGCCATCGACGAGGAAGGGGTCGATCAAAACGCCTCCACCGCCATGGCCCCCTCCGCCTTCGCCGAGGACGAGGACGACGAGGACGACGGCTTCGAATCGGCCGTCTCCAGCGAAATGACCAGCGCCTGGTCGTCCAGCGATTCCGCGTCGCCCGCCGACCGTGGCGCTCCCGCCATGATGATGACCCGCGAGGCCGAGACCGAATGGAGCGGCGTCTGGGTCGGAGTCCTGGGCGTGACGACCGTCATGCTCTTTTTCGCCGCCTTCGTCGCCCACGACTTGGTCCGCAACCTCTACGAATTCCAGGAGGGGGGCGTGGCCGGCTCCGGAATCGTTCGCGCCATCGCCGGCATGTTTGGCGGCACCTGATCCCCGTTCAAGAAACCCTGGCCGGCCGGTCCCTCCGCGATCCCGCGAGGGATCGGCCCAGGCCAAGTCCCAGGCTCGTTTCCGAAGGGAGTCGGAACGGATGACTCGGGCTCGCACCCATCGGTTGGCCCTCGCGATCACCCTAATCGCGGTCCCGGGATGCGCCCTGGGTTTCCGGGGGCCGCTCGACGAAAGTCAAAAGCTCGGCCAAACACTCCGAAGCGAGAATGCCCAACTTCGCGACCAGATCCTGGCCCTCGAGGGGCAAAATCGCGACCTCTCGGAGCGAGCCGTCGACGACGCCCGTCGCCTCGCCGCCCAGGATGATGCCATCAAACGCCTCGAACACAGCGTGATGGCCTATCAAGACGAGCGAAAAAAACTCGAATCCGCCTACCGCCGCCTGACCGCGAGCCTGGGAACGGAGGTTGCGAAGCCGGGTTCGAGCCCCGCTCAATGAGACTCCAGCCCAACCTCATCGCCGTTTTTATACTAGACTTGACCGACGCGCGATGGAGATGGTCAAATTCCCCATCAAGCTGGCGGAGGAAGACCTCACGAACGTCCGTCTAAGACACTCTCCACGCGGTTGGTCACACGCCCGCGGATCCTGGATTCGAAAGCCATTCGAGGCACCATGCGACGGCGATGGATTCCCTTGCCCATAATCCCTGGAGAGAATCCCCACGAGATCGTCGAGAGTGATCGCTGATGTTATTCAATAGCTTGAGCTTCCTCTATTGTTTCCTCCCCCTCTCCTACCTGGCCTTTCATGTTGTTAAAAGTAAAGAATACCGATACGTTTGCATGACCGTCTGCGGGTACGTGTTTTACTCGTTTTGGAATTACAAATTCTGCTCGTTGATGCTTTTCTCGACTCTCG
>JAKBAP010000052.1 GCA_021808995.1 Planctomycetota bacterium
TTCTCAAGGGGGACGCCGACCAGGCGATCCGGGATTTCAAAGCGGCCCTCTCGGACGAACCCTACGATCGGGTTTCGATCGCCGACCTCGGGAAGGCTCTTGTGCTCAAGGGGGATCGCGCGGCCGCCAATCGTTATTTCGCGAAGGCGAAAAAGCTCGACGCGGTCTATAACCTGATCAACAAAATCAGTCGGCCCGCTCAGGAAAACCAGCAACCGGACCTGAAGAATCTCGGTCGCGCGTGTGAGGAGGCTGGTCTGCTCGACGAGGCCAAGGGATGGTTCACGCTCGCGATCAGCCGCGACCCTCTGGATCAGGAGGCGCAGAGGGCGATTCATCGTCTTAAACTGGCCCTGGCGAAGGCCGAGCCCGTGCCCGCCCCGGCGGCCACGACGCGCGATTGATCAATCGAGAACGTCGATCCTCGCGTGGTATCGGGCGAGGGAGGGCATCGCCTCAAGCGTGGCGCGAATGGCCCGTTTCTGCCAGAATCGCGTGGGCTTGACGACGACGAGCGCGTTCTTGCCGGAGACCCGGACCTCGATCGACCGTGCCCGGTCACCCAGCGTCTTCTGGATTTCACGTTCCAGGGCTCGTCCGGGGTCGTCTGGCGTTCCCGCGCCGGCTCGGGATAAGGGTCTCGAGGGCTCGATGGGGGGGGTGGTCGGCCTCGGACGCTCGGCCGGCGCGGGGATGCCAAACAGCCGGGCGAAAAAGCCTCGAGGGGGGGCGGGGGGTTGGCTGGGCGTGGGTCTGGTGACGCGATTGGCCCCGTTTCCAGTCCTTGGCGAGGCCGGGTGGGGCTCGTCGGCCGGAAGGTCTTCGATCGGCTCGAGGGTGAGTGGAATCGGTGGCTCGACCGTGACGCGAGGTTCGACCCGCGATTGCACGACTCCACGGCGATCGAGCATCGGGTCGGTCGGGCCCGTGAGGGGGGGCGTTTGCGTTCGCGGTTGCCTCGAGCGAGGGCTCGCGCCAGCGCTCGGGCGAGTGGGATTCGACGCCGGCGCTGTCACGCCGGGGATCACGAGCAAGGGCCGAATCGGCGGTTTCACGGGCGCTTGCGTGGTTTCCGCCGGCGGTTGCGAAACCACGGGTTTTGGCGTCTCGACCTTGACCACGGGGGGCGAGCCGTCCTGGGTCCGAGGTGACGCGCCGGCCTCCTCGGGGGGTTCGAGCGGCGGCGGTTCCTGAGCACCCACCCGAGCACACCCGAGCGCCAAAACCAGCATCATCCCTGAAATAAAGGCCCGAGCCATCGGCCTTGATCTCTTTTCCTTGTCCGAGACCCGTATCGCTTGTAAAACCGGTCCGTCAGCATCCTTCATCGGCTGGTTCGCGCCCCTCCGTTTGATCTTTTCTGGGACATTGGGACGCGTGATCGCCGATCGTGAGCGTCGGTCGGGGCTGCTCTGGCTTGATTTACGCCACGCCGCCGGGTTGTAATCGCGTGCGATGTTCGTGATCCGCCGTGAGAGTCCACGCCAGGAATCGCTCATGACCACCAGCCCCGTTCCGCCAGCGATCCAGTCACCGCCGAGCTTGAGCGACCTCAAGATCACGGGGGTCGAGGCGATCTACCTTCGCCTTCCCGAGGTGAAGACCCAGTGTGACAGCGGCCAGGACGCCCTGATCGTCAAGGTCACGACCAACGCTGGCATCGTCGGTTATGGCGAGGTTGACTCCAATCCCATGGCCGTGAAGGGGTGCATCGAGGGGCCCTTTTCCCACACGACCGCGACGGGGCTGGCGCAGGTGGTCATTGGCGAGGACCCGTTTCGCACCGAGTATCTCTGGCACAAAATGTACAGGGCGAATATTTACGGAGGTCGGCGCGGGGTTGGGGTCCATGCGATCTCGGGGATCGACCTGGCGCTCTGGGACATCAAGGGGAAAGCGCTCGGGCTACCGGTCTGGAAGCTCCTGGGAGGCGGGTTTCGCGACCGGTTTCGGGCCTACGCGAGTTCGCTTTTTGGCGAGACGCCACGCGAGACGGGCGAGCGGGCGAGGCGGTTCGCCGGCCAGGGCTATACCGCCGTGAAGTTTGGCTGGGACCCGATGGGGCGTGACGAGGCCACGGATATCGCCCTCGTTCGCGAGGCGAGGGCCGGCCTGGGTCCCGACCTCGACCTCATGATCGACGCTGGACTGGTCTATGACGCCAAGACGGCGATTCAGCGTGCCCGGGCGTTCGAGGCGTATCATCCGTTTTGGTTCGAGGAGCCGCTCTTGCCCGACGATTACGACGGCTATGCCAAGCTTTCGGCCGCCACCAGCCTCCGGATCGCGGCGGGCGAGGAGGAAAGCGAGCGAAAGTCGTTCCTGGAGCTCATGGACAAGGGGAAAATCGACGTCGTGCAGATTGATCTGACGCGTTGCGGTGGGTTTACCGAGGCGATCAAGATCGCGGCCCTGGCCGCCGACCGGGGAATTCCCGTCGTGAACCATGGCTTCACGACCTACCTGAATGTCGCGGCCGCCCTTCATTTCCTCGCGAGTATCCCCAATACCTTGGGCCTCCTCGAGTTCGTGGTCGAGGAAGGCACGACGCTGCGGAACTCGATCACGCCAACGATCACGGCGAAGGATGGAATGGTCGCGGTTCCGACCGCCCCCGGGCTGGGGATCGACCCCCTGGAAGACGGGATCGCCCGGTTCCGCGTCGCGTGACATCACCCCGGCCCTCGTCTCAGGACCACGACATGACCACGGCACGACGGATCATCGAGCTGCTCGAGCTCGAGCCCCACCCCATCGAGGGGGGTTTTTTTCGCGAGACTTATCGCTCGAATCACTCGATCGGGACCGAGCACGCCCCCGAGGGGGGACCTCGCGAGGGCTCGCGCTCGATCGCCACGGCGATTTATTTCCTGCTCACGCCAGAGACATTCTCGGAAATGCATCTGTTGCCCGCGGATGAGCTGTTTCACGTTTATCTGGGTGGTCCCGCGCGGATGCTCCAGCTTTTTCCCGACGGCGGGTCGCGGCACTATTCGCTGGGCCACGATTTGGACAAGGGCGAGCGCCCGCAGATCGTCGTCCCCGCTGGTGTCTGGCAGGGGACGATGCTTGAGCCGGGGGTCGATTTCGTGCTCCTAGGCGCGACGATGGCCCCTGGATTCGACTATCAAGATTACGTCCAGGGGCGTCGCCAGCCACTGATCGATCGTTATCCCAAGGAGGCTGGGCTGATCACCCGGCTCACCCGCTCGTGATCAGGCGGGCCTGTTCCTTGCCCGGGTTTTACCCCATGGCGGGGGATTCGCTCGCTGGGGTTGGTTCGCCATCGAAGGGGAGCTCGAGATGCCGCCAGCCGGGCTGGGGGCCGCCGCCCCGCGCGCCCTTGAGCTCGGCCAGCCAGGATGTCTTCAGGCCCAGCCGGGCCAGCCAGGCCCTGGGGTCGAGCGCGTGCAGGAGTGAATCGAGCTCGTCGGCCGCCAGGAAGGTGAGATAGGTCGAGATCATGACCTCGCCGAACCCGGTCACGTTGAGGATGGGTCGAATGCCCGCGTGCAGGAGGACCCCACCCAGGATGGCCCAGCGCCTCGTGGGTCGGAACCAGAGCCAGAACGCCAGGGCGAATTCGATCAGGAGAGCGCCATGGGTCATCAGGTTGATGAGGAGCGGATAACCCGCCATCCATTCGAGGTTGAACTGGCCGAATTCGTGGTTGAAGAGAATGTAATGCACGGTCGTGCCGTCGAGCCATGCCTTGCCCTGGCATTTGATGACGCAAGACTGAAAATACATGAGGCACATTTGCATTTGGAGCAAGCGAACGCCCCAAGGGACGATGAGGGCATCGGCGGCGTTTCCCCTGCGTTTCGCCTCGCGGCGGGCGTCGAGGGAAAAAGCCTTTCCGCAGGGGCAAAGCATCGTGTAAAAGCAGAGAATCGCCGGCATCGCGTCGGGGCCGCCGTTGGAAGTCACGTTGCGGTGGTAAAGGGTAAGCATGCCCAGATAGAGCAAGACGCTCATGATCCGTGTGCGCCATCCCAGCGTGAAGCCGACGGCCGCCGCGAGGGTGGCCCAGTGAACCACGTGGGGCGCGACTGGGTTGTCGGTGAAATTCAGCGGTGAGATTCGGAGTGGGCCGGCCACCGACCGGGCGTCCTGAGCCCGCATGAGGCCGCTCGGGGTGTAGAAAAAGTCAAACTCGGCGTTCATCACCAGCAAGTACATGACGAGCAGCGATCCAAACGCGATTCGAAACGCCCCCAGCGGCCGCGCTGAGATGGGTCCGAAGAAAAACTGGTTCCAGAGCTTGATCGGGTTCATTCCCCCACCTCCTTCCGTGATTGGAATCGAAAGTCGCCGAGAACGAGCACTTGCTTTTCCGACATCGGGTCGAATTCGGCCGTGCCTGGCGGAGGGGTGGTCTCAAACCTGTAAAACAGGTTGGCGGTCAAGGGGAACGCCTCCTCGGGTAGCCCAAGCTGGCGGACGGCGTAGCGGGTCACGAAGATCCGGGATTTGACGTGCTCGTCGACGGACATGTTGGCGACGAATTTGGGCTCGCGATAATAGAGGGCCTTTTGCCACCACGGCATCGGGGCGAGCCTGGGAAAGTCGTAAATGCGCCTGAGGCCCTTGGAGTCGACCACCTCGACGGAGAGTTCGAGTGTGTTCTTGACCGGCTCCGGCGCGAAGATCGCCCACCACTGCCAGAGGCCGGTCGGCAACACGTAATATCGGTACATTCCCTGGAATTGCTGCTTGATCGCGCAGTCGGGTGTCGTCCACAGACTGATCGCCGACACATGAAAGACCACGAACGCCGAAACACCGATTCGCCATGCGGTCCATCGCCAGGCCACGGGCTCCTCCCTTCGCATCGAAACCGAAATTGAGCAGGTGGGCGACGGAATCTAGATCAAGTCGCCCTTCGCGTCAATCGGGACTCGAGAAAACTCCGAGCCTGGTTCACCGAGGGTGTCGTCGCCGGTGAACGAGCGGCCCCATGGGGGCGTCCGACCGTTGGTGTTGCTCCGCGACCTGGGCGAGGGCCCGGGATCGCGAGGTCGGGGTTGGCTCGGCGAAAGGCCGGGCCGGCTTGTTCCCATGAGCGTGGGCGAATGGGATGGATCGGGTGATTGGGCCGGGCAAGGTTGTCTTGGCCTCGATCCTGGTCGGCATTCGCTCGACATTGCCCGCGAGGTCGTGGGCGACGCTCCGGAAGGCATACGTATGGCCGGGAAGGCCGGCGTAGACCGCGGTCGGGTCCGACGCCGGGACCGACGTCCAGGGCGTGAAGCGTCCTCCGTCGTTGGAGACATAGATCTCATCATAGGCGATTCCCAGCGCGCCTGGGCCGCGGTCGACGGCGGAGACGGTGACCGGGAAGCTCAGGCCGGGTTCTCGGGCGGGGAGTGGGTTGACCGTGCTCACGGGAGGGATCGTGTCTCGGGACCAGGTCAATTGTTGGACGCCCTGCCCAGGGCCGTAGGGACCGGTGATCGCGGCCATGTTGATCGCGAGCGTGTAATGGCCGTCGAGCCGGGTAAGGGGGGCGAGACCCGAGATGCGGTAGGTGGTTGGTTCGCCGGGAACCGCCGCCATGGAAACGCCGTGGGTGATCAGGTTCGGGCCACCGTCGCGGGAGAGGCTGATCGCCTTGGTGTTGAAGCTGGCGGGGTTGATGGCCGCGCCAAAGGTCACGGTCGCCGAATCGACGGGTCCCCGCGGTCCCATGCTGGCGGTCGTCGTCTGGACCACCCAGACCGCGGGTAGGACGGTCAAGGGGACGGGGGCGGAGATGACCTGGTGGCTTTGTCCGTAGCCGTCGGAGACGATCACGCGGACCTGATAGGGCGTCGAGCGGGGTTGGATTCCCATCGCGACGAGCTGGCTCCAGCTCAGGGTTGGCGTCGAGCCCGAGGCGTCGCCAAAGACTCCCGTGCCGGTCAGGTCCCATGAATAGGTGAGCGAATCGCCCTTGCTTGCCGTCGAGCCGGTGGCGTTCAGGGTCAGCGATTGGCCCGCCCGAATGGCGTACGACACGCCCGCGCTCGCGGTGGGAATGGCGTATTGCGACTGGTACGCGCCGATGTCGATGGTTCCGTCCACGACCCGCGGCAGGCCGCGCTGATCGTCGGCGGGCGCGCCGACGGTGGTTCCCGTGCCGAGAGCGGGGCTTCCCTGAAGAAGAGCCATGGTCGGGGTGTCGCCGCCGTTATTCTGGAGCGTGCCCAGCAGAGGGGTGACGCCGGTCAGGTCGGTCTTGGTGAAACCGCTCGCGCCGGCGGGGTTGCCGATCAGGTTGTTGCCGAGCGAGGCGAGTGTCCCGGCGAAGTCAGCCCCCGATTTGGTCGCGGTGTTGGCGGCGATGATGGTGTCGCGGGCGGTGACCGTGCCGGTTTCGGCCGAGACACCCCCTCCGACCAGGGCCGTGTTGTCCGCGATGGTGCTATTCAGCGAGTTGAGCTGCCACGTATTATCGATTCCCCCGCCGACTCCGGCGGTCGAGTTGCCGGCGATGGTGTCGTCGACCAGGGTGAGCACGCCATTGTTTTGGATCGCCCCTCCCGAGACCGTCGCGTGGTTCTGGGTCAGGGTCGTCGAATCGAGGGTCAAGGTTCCATTGTTGAGAATCCCCCCGCCGGTGGTGGCGCTTCCCCCTTCGATGGTGAGGCCGCGAAGGGTGACCGTGTACCCGGGAGCGATCTCGAAAAGGCGCGTCAAGCCACCCCCCGAAAGGACGATTCCCGGCGTCGCCGTGGCGTCGATGACGACGTTGTGGGTAATCAGGATTTCACTCGCGAGCGTGATCGTCTTTCCCGCGAGCGAGGGGTCGAAGACGACCGGTGAATCCGGATAGAGGGCGGCCGTTTGAATGGCCGAGCGGAGCGAATCACCGCCGGAGTCGTTCGTGTTGAGCACATAAATCGGGCCGTTGAATTCGACAGCGCCGATGTCGACCTGGCCGCCAATGATCCGGGGATTCCCGTTTTGGTCGGTGGCGAGTGTGACGACGGAATTATCGCCGTTGTCCAGGGCCGCGCTCTGGGGGGCGGGGGCGGCGGTCAGGGTGGTCCCTCCGTTATTTTGCATCGAGCCGAGCAAGGGGTTGGCGGTCGTGAAGATCGCCCCGGCGGGGACGCCCGTGCTCGTGGGGATCATGTTACTGTCGCCCGTGATGGTGCCCAGATTGACCACGTCCGGCCCGCCGACATCGTTGGCCACGATCGTGTTATAGAGAATCAGGTTGGCGTTGGCCTCGTTTTCGAGCCCAGCCCCATTCACTGGCGAGGTCGGGGTGGTGCCCGCGCTCGAGAGCAGCGTATTGGCCGTGATGGTCACGTTCACGAGCTTGGCCATGCCGGTCTGATTCACCGAGCCGTCGCTGTTCAGGATCGACGCGTTGTCGATCGCCCCGCCCGTCCCGCTCGCGCCCCCCTCCGCCAGATTGTTGGCCAAGGTGTCGTTGGTCAGGATGAGAGAGCCCCCTTGGTTGTCGATCGCGCCCCCCGCCGCCGCTCCTCCAGAGGCCGCCACCGCTTGGTCCCCCATGAACGTGGTGTCGACGGCACTCAGCGAGGCCCCGGGACCGATGAACACGGCACCCCCAGATGCGCTCGGATTGCCGGCGACGCCCACCGCGTGGTCATTCGTGAACATGTCGCCATTCAAGATCAGCGAGCCCGCGTTGTTGATCGCTCCCCCCTGGGTCGCGACCCCGCCGCTCAGCGTGAGCCCGGTGATCGTGACCGTTCCCGACGTGATGTCAAACAACTGGGTCGTTCCGGCGCCGCTGATCGTCAACTGGTTCGCTCCCAGCCCGGTGATCGTGACGTCGTGGTTGATCGGGATTGGGCTCAGCAGGGTGATCGTCTGGCCGGCCAGGCCGGGAGCGAAGACAATCGGAACGTCGCCAGAGACGTCGCCCGCCACCGCCGCGCGAAGCGAGCCCCGGCCGCTGTCGTTGGTATTGGTCACCAGGAAGGGCTGGACCTCGTAGGCGCCGATGTCGGTCGCGCCGTTCTGGAGCCGGCTGAAGCCCCTCTGATCGACCAGGGGCATGCCCGCGGTATTGAAGGCGAGCGATTGGATCTCGTCCGGTGTCAGGGCGCGGTTATACATCGAGAAATCGTTGATGAGCCCCGTGGTATACCCAGCCGGGAACCAGCTCGCCCCGCCCAGGACCAGGGCCGTTGGGCTGGGGGTGTAACCGTCGGCCAGGGTGGCCGATCCGACCTGAGCGCCATCGATCGAAAGAGTCGCGTTGTTGCCGTCGTAGGTCGCCGCGATGTAATACCAGGTGTTAAGCTTGAGCGATTGCGACGAGCCCACCTGGGTATTACTCGTGGGCGAGGACGAGATCCCGAAGGTCGGCGTGAGCGAGCCATTAACGAGCAGAAACCAGCCGTTGTAGTTCCCGTTGTACTTACTGGCGAGAACCGCGATCCCGCTCGCGGGGGCCTGGGTGATCTGGAACCATCCGCCGATCGAGAAGCTCGGCGTATCCAGCGCCTGCGAGTCAGGGATGACCACCTGGCCCCCCTGGCCATTGAGCTGAAAAGCCTGGCCATTGACGCCGGCCGCGTAGGTCACGCCCGAGGTGACGGTGCCGGGGTCGTTTCCGGTCGAATCAAGCGCGTTTCCGCCTCCGGTCCACAGTCCAGAGAGCCCCTCGATCGTGGCCGAGGCCGAGGGGGTCGTGAACCCGGAACTCGCGACGGCCGGGCCGGCGTTGGCCGAGAGTGATTGGATCTGGGCCAGGCTGAGTGACTGGTTATACACCGAGAAATCGCTGGTCAGCCCCGCCATGAACCCGCCCGAGAACCAACTGGCCGCTCCCAGGACCAAAGGGGTCGAGCTGGGAGTGTAGCCGCCTGGCAGAACCTCGCCTCCCGCGAGCGCTCCATTGACGAAAAGGTTCAAGGTGTAGCCGTCAAAGGTCGCCGCGATGTAATACCATGAGTCCAGCGTGATGGGTTGCGACGCGGAGACGTTCGCCATGTTTCCGCTCTGAGACAGCAGGGAGATCGTTGGGACGAGCGAGCTGTTCAGCCGCAGAATCCAGCCGTTGTAGTTTCCGCCGTACTTGCTCGCGAGATAGACCTCGCTCCCGGGGGCGGGTGCCTGGGTGATCTGGAACCAGCCACCGATCGAGAAAGCCTGTGTGTCGAGCTGGGGCTCGTCGGGGAAGTTGACCTGGGTGTCGACTCCGTTGAATTGAAAGGCCTGGCCGCTCAGGCCTGGTCCGAAGGTCACGCCGACCGATGGCGTGCCGGGGTCGTTTCCGGTGGAATCATTGGTGTTTCCATTCCCCGCCCAGAAGGCCGCCAATCCGGGGATTGGAGCGGGTGCCGGGGTGGCCGGGTTATAGACCGTCTCGGTCTGGGACGCTCCGTCGAGATAACCGGTCATCACGTCGGAGGCCGAAATCGCGCGGTGGTAGATCGCGACCTCGTCGATCGCTCCGTTGAAATAGTCCCCTGGCGAGCCGTAATAGACGTTCCGGGCGTCGACCCCGATCGAGATGTTGAACCCCGATCCCAGGGTGAGTGGAGGGGCGGCCTGGCTGCTGTCGAGCTGGCCGTCGATATACACCTGGCCGCCGCCATCCGGCAGTCTCGTGGCGACGATGTAATGCCACTGGCCATCGGCGACGGAGGCGTTCGAGGTGATGTTGAATCCGTACTGACCGTCGCCGTATTCCCACCAGTTGATCTTACCGCCCAGGACGGACAGGCCGAATTCGCCGTTGAAGTTGTTGGGGTCGCGTTGCTGAATGATCACGCCGTCGCTCGAGGTCTTGATCCAGACGCCGATACTGAACGGGCCCGTTCCGGTGATGTCGGCCGTGGGTGGAATCGAGACGGAGGTCGTCGATCCGTTGAACAGAAGGGCTTCTCCGGCGATGCCCTGGATGAAGGTCGGAGGCGAGCCGCCGTTCGAGATCACGCCGTTCGAGCCGCCAACCGAATCGAGGGCGTTGCCTTCGAATTTCCACCAGTCGGCGAGTCCCTGGGGAATCGCCGGCAGGGTCGCCCCCGCGTCCCCCGCGCCGATCGCCGGGCTGCCAGGCGCGAGGGCCAAGGTGGGGGTGCTCCCGCCGTTTTCGGCAAGCGGCTCGAGCATCGGGTTCGCCGTGACCGAGACCACGCCCGCCGGAAGGCCCGTGCTCGAGGTTACCAGATTGTGATCGCCGGCGACGAATCCCGAATTGGTGACATCGTCGCCCCCGGTATTCTGGGCAACGATCGTATTGAGCAGATCAAGGGCGGCCCCTGATTCGTTCGACACGCCCGCGCCATACTGATAGGTCACGCCATTGATCGAGGGCGCGCTCACCGAGCCGTCGGCGATCGTGGTGTTGACGATCGAGGCCGCGCCGAGATTGTCGATCGAGCCACCGTAGGCACCATAATCGGACAACGACGCGGGCGAACCGACGACCGACGCGCTGTCGCCGCTGAAGGTATCATTGGCGAGGTGAAGCTGGCCGCCGGGTGCGTTGTAGATCGCTCCGCCGCGGCCGGACCCGTTGACGCCGACGGCGGAGTCACCAAAAAAGGTACTGCCAGTCACCGTGAGAACCGCCCCGGACTCGTTGAGGATCGCCCCTCCCAGGCCGTTGCCGCCCGCGCCGGCACCTGCGATGCCTTGGGCTTTATTGTCTGAGAGAACCGAGTTCACGATCGTCAGATCGCCAGCGTTGTAAATCGCGCCACCGGCCGTGCCGATGCCCCCCGAGAGGGTCAGTCCGGTCAAGGTGACGTTGGGGACGCCGCTAGCACCCGGAACGATCGTGAAGATCCGCCCGCCGCTGTACTGGCTGTAGTACGCGGCGACCTGAAGCGGCGTTGGGGCCGAGTGATCGATGGCGACCTCGTCGATCAGGCCGGTGAAATTATTGCCGCCATAGCCGTAGTAGGCGTCTCGATAGTCCTCTCCAATATAAATGTTCATCCCGCTTCCCAGAGGCATGGGGACCGCGGCCTGGGTGCTGTCGAGCTGGCCGTCGATGTAGATCTGGCCCGTGCCGTTGGCGAGCCGCGTCGCGACGATGTAATGCCACTGGCCGTCCGCGACGCTCTGGTTGGAGGTCATGTTAAAGCCGAACTGGTTGTTGTAATTCTCCCACCAATAGACCTTGCCCCCGCTCACGGAGAGCTGATATTCGCCGTTGGCGTTGTAGATGTCGCGCTGCTGAATGATCACGCCATCGCTCGTGGTCTTGATCCAGGCCGAGACGGCGAACGCGCCTGTTCCCGTGACGTCGGCCGTCGGTGGGATCGCGACGTATCCACCGTTGAGATTGAAGGCCGAGCCGACGCGACCGCTGGCGAAGCCAATGTTTCCGACCAGGGTTCCGTTGGAGCTTCCCGCGGAATCGGCGGCGTTGTATTCGCCTTTCCAGAGATCCGCGGGAGCGATCGGCGCGGTCGCGCCGGCGGCCGACTCGATCTCGACCAGGTTCGCCCCCGGGCCAGTGATCGCGATGCTCCGTGAGATCGCGATCGGACCGCTCGAGAGCAAGATCGTCTGGTTGGCGAGATTGGACGCGAAGTAGATCGGCGACTGGTCGTCGTCGGCCGCGACGGCCGCGCGAAGCGAGCCTGGGCCGCTGTCATTGGTGTTGGAAACAATGTAGGGCTGGTGCTCGAAGGCCCCGATATCAATGTGCCCGGAGGCATCGATTCGTGGCATGCCCCGGCCATCGAACTGGGCCCCGTAGGTGATGGCCGGATTGCCCGTCGCCAGGGCCGGGCTGCCAGGCTCGAGCGAGTAGGTCAGGAGTCCATGTCCATGGTCCGCCAGCGGACCCAGGAGCGGATTGACGGACTGGTAACCGAAACTCGTCCCCGGCCCCGCGCTGCCGATGATGTTGTTCCCGCCGCTGGTCGTGGTGTCGATCGTGGCGTAATAGTCGTACTGGCCATTGTTGGAGAAAAGAATGGTGTTATTAATGCTCGTGCTGGCGTTCCCGAGCTGGTAAAAGCCAGCCCCCTCGGGAGCGGTGTTGCCGACGATGGTGTCGTTGATGAGGGCAACAAGACTGTCCTGATTGATGTCGGTGGTATAGATCGCGCCCCCCTGGGCCGTGCCTGGAGCTGGTGTCAGGCCCCCGCTGTAGCCCTCGGCCACGTTGCCTGAGAAGGTATCATTCAGGGCGAACAGATTCCCGGCTTCGTTGACGTAGATCGCGCCGCCGTAGGCGCTCGCCCCGACGGAAGTCGACGTGGTTGACGCTCCATAGCCCAGGGCCTGATTATTCAGAAGCGTGCAATTCTCAAGATACAAGCCCGCGTGCTGATCGACGTAGAACGCACCACCGGCCGCTTGGTCCTCGTTGCCCGAGGCCACGCCCCCCGTGAGCGTGAGGCCGTGAACCGTCAGCCGCGAGCCAGGGGCGAGATAAAACAACCGCATGTCGGGGCCCGTCCCCAAGGGCGATTGCGTCGCCGTGATGGTAATCCCCGGAACGTTCGTGGCGTCCAGATTCACATTCTGATTCGCCCCGATCGCAAGCGCGCTATTGCCATGATCGGTCGAATCGCCGATCGAGGTCAGGGTGATCGTCTGGTATGCCAGCGAGGGTGAGAACTTAATCGTTCCCACGCTTCCCTGCGACGATGTGAGCACCTGGAGTGCCTCCCGAAGCGAAACGGCCTGGCCGGGATTGAGGCTGTCCTGGGCCGTCGTCACCATGAGATTGGTCGGGTCGACGGCGGCGAAGGTCGAGCTCGCCGTCGTGGTCGCGCCCGAGGTGTCGGTCACGGCGAGAGTGACGTTATAGATGTCGGGATTACCGTAGGTCGTGTCGCTCGGCAAGGGGGGCGTGAAGACCAGCGAACTGGCGTTGAGATTCACCCCGGCGGGGACGTACGGCTGGCCGTTCCGCGTGAGGCTCCAGGCGTATTTCAGACCGCCGTTTTGATCCGACGGGCCAGGATCGAAGACGCTCGGCGTGATCGTCTGCGTCACGCCGGCCGCGTAGGCGAGCTGCGTCCCAACGCTTGTGATCCTGGGAGGCACGTTCGCCACCACGATCGACGAGCTCTCGGTCAGATTGCCCGAGCCCGCGGTGAGCTGAACGTAATACCTTCCCGCGTCGCCGAGGTTCAGCATGGGATCCGCGCCATACAGAGTCTCGTCGAATCCACTCGGCCCGGTAATGGTCCACGTATAATTGGATGCCGAGCTGGAGTCGGGGTTGGTGGCCGCCGCGTCGAGCTGTACCTGGCCCCCCTCGAGCGCGTTCGTCGGCACGCTGTACAGGTAGATCGTGTTGGCCGGATATTGCATGCTCATCGAGCCGATATAGATGCTAAAGCCAAACGGGATACTCCCAAACGGCGTCCAGACCGACACGTTGGCGTCCACGTAAAAGCTTGAACCGCTGATGCCAATCGACCCATACACCGAGGCCAGATTGACTCCGAAGACGGTCGCTCCGCCAGACACGGTCGCCGAGAAACCCTGGTCGCTGATCGTGATCGAAAGCGAGCCGTAAAGGCTGTCGCCACTTCCATCACTGAGGTTGAATCCAACCGCCCCCGTCAGGCTGAACTGTCCGTTGGAACTGAGATAGCCATAGACATCGGCGGTGCCGATGTTGAAGAAATTGAGTGAGAGCGGGTCGCTCTGGGGCACCTCGATCTCGAACACGCCGCCGGTGTACTGGGCCATGATCGACCCTGAAAGCGTGAACCCCAGGATGGTCACCGAGGCGTTATTCATCGCGACCTGGTAACTGTTGGTCTCGGTGTTGATCATGAGCTCGGGGCTCGCGCTGATCGAAAACAGTTGATCGCCCAGCCCCGCGCTGAATGCCAGGGACGCGTCGATGATGATGTAGGGGTTTCCCTGGCTATCCTGGCCGATCGAGAAGTCGGAAATGTCGACGGAAGCGTTCAGCCCCAACACGCCCGAGATCTGGGCATTGGCCACGATCGTGAGGCTCGAGGTCGTGAGGGTGATCATGAAGTCGCCCGAGACGTTGATCAGATTGACGAACGTGAGCGTGCCTCCCGCCTGAACCAGCACTCCGGGCTGGATTGTGATCAGTTGGTTTTGGGTGACCTGCCCGGTGGTCGGGTCGACCGTGAAACCGACGACTTGCTGGGCGGCCGAGGTGGTGTTGATCTCGAACTCAAAATTGGCCGAGAACGAAAAGCCCGTACCCGAGAAAACCGCTCCGGTCCCGATGTTGGTCTGGATCAACCCCACGATTCCCGCGGAAGAACCGTTCGAACCGACGAGAAACTCGAACGCCCCGCCGACCGCGACCGTGCCCAAGGGGCCGAGCTGGGTGCTTCCCTGGGCCTCCAGCGAGATTCCCGCCGGCGAGAGCATGAAGTCGAAGCTCGCGTTCACCACCAGGGGCCCCGCCGTCAAATCGCCACTCGCGCTCACGTCCAGGTAGGGACCGGCCGGGATCGTGATCGACTGGGTGGCGTTCGCGATCGTTTCCGGCTGGCTCATGGTATTGACTTCGAGCAGGCCGCCGGCGCTCAGGCCCAGGTTAAATCCAGAGCCCGTCTCAAGCCCCGAACCAAACGAAACCTGAATCGCGCCATAGATCCCTTGGTCGTTGATCACGATCCCGCCAAAAGCCTGGAAGCTCAAGAGCGGCGTGCTATCGCCCGGGATGGTCAGGCCGACCTGGTCGCTGAATTCGAATGAGAATTGGCTGGCGCCCACGACCAGGTAAAACGACCCGGTCACGACCAGGGAGTTCACGAGCTCGAATCCGCCACTGCCGCTGATCGCCAGGTATGGCCCCGGGGTGCTCCCCGGCGTGCCGTCGGGGTTCGGAGGCGCTGCGGGAATGTTGATGTCCAGATTCGCCGGGAGCGACGGCAGGCCGGGATCGGATGTCGAAAGCGATGGAGGCGTGAATGTGATCGTCTGGCCGTAGGTGTTTAGCTCAAGCGAGAATTGATCCTGGATCGGCTGATCGGTCGCGGGGTTGATTGGCGCGAAATTGAGTCCATCGGCCGCGAGCGCCTGCGTGACGCTCGGTGCCAGGCTGGCCTTCGCCAGGAGCTCGCCGGCGACCCCACCGCTGGAGATTTGCAAGAACCCCTGCGTGACCAGCTCAACCAGCGGCGCGGAGGTCGGACCGATCGCCAGGTACGCACTGAAAAGAACATCAAGCTGGGGCTGATTGTTCTGGTCTTGAAAGATCGCGTCAAAGCTCCCATCGAGCGTGAACCACGGCTGCGATTGGCCCGGGAGCTGGAAGCTCACATTACCCTGGATCATGACACTGACGGTTTCGGGGTCGATCTGGAAATGCTGGATCGTGGCGGGCTGGCTCGGGTCGGCGTTCGGGATCGGCAGATCCATTGTGATCGTATTCGCCGTGGTGTTGAAACGCAGGACGGCGAGGCCATCGACGTTGAGCCCATAGCTCGAGAGATCGTTGAAGATTTGCCCGGTCTGGAGCACGAAGATCCCATAAAACTCGGGCTGGGGGTTGGTGAAGGGCTGGGCACCAAGATCAAAGTGCATCACCCCTTCGAGGTCGAGCGCGTTGCCGAGAGGGGAGACGTTGACCATTCCCGTGACATTGAGCTGCAGGCTGGCCGCGCTCGCGTCGACGCGGAAGCTCGCGGTGCCGGTGATCTCGAGACCAGCCGGAACGCCGGGCACGCTCAGGTCGATGCCGCCGCTCAAGGTGATCGTGAAGCCCAGGAACGGAGGCGTGGGAATCGTGGGCAGACTGGCGGTGATCCACTGATCGCCGCCGGAGACCGTGGCGTCGTGACCATTGCCCGAGCTGTCCGGGGCCGTCGTCCCGCCCTGCTCGTTGAAATCCCAGGCGGCGAGCAGGCCGATCGTCGAGACCGGCGTGCTCGAGAGCATGTCGCTCTTGATGTCGGTTTCCGTGCGGACGACGGTCCAGACGCGGGTCTGCGTGATCGCGCCATCAAAGTAAAACCCGCCCGATTTCCCGATCAGGAACGCCGGCGTCGCCCCCGAGATCGCGATCGGCGAGGCGGTGTCCCCCGCGACCGGCACGCCGTCCTGGTAAATCACGCGCTGGCCCGTCGTCGCGTCAAACGTGACGGCCCACTGATGCCAGTTATTGTCGTTCGTTGGCGTGGAGAGGGTCGAGCCCCCGAACGATACGAAGAAATTATTACTCGCGTCAAACCCGATCTGGAGCCCACCGCTCGACGGGGGGTCGCCCTGGTTGATGATGTATTCCAGCCGGTTGGTGTCGTTTTGCTTGGCCCAGAATTCAATGGTGAACGACGTGCTGTTGAGATTGATCCCGCTGGCCGAGGCATAGGCGCTTGAGCCATCAAGCTGGAGCGCCTGGGTCGTCTCGGGCGTGAGCGGACCCTGGGGCATCTGGCTCGCCCCGGCGATCACCGTCGGTGCCCACGCCACCCCCCCGAGCAGCGTCAGGGTGTTGCTGTTCCCCGAGCTGTCGGCCGCCGTCGTGCCACTTCCCTCGCTGAAGGACCAGTCCGCGAGAAGGCCGGTCGTCGGGCTGGGCGTCATGAGCCCCAGGTTCGCTTGAATCTCCGCCGCCGTGCGGGCGTTGTTCCAGACTCGAACCTCGTCGATCCCGCCATTGAAAAAGATCGAGCCCGATTTGCCCACCAGTAAGGTCGTGCTCGCCCCCTCGATCGGGGCCGCGGTGTCCGTGGCCTCGAGAATCCCATCGCGATAAATCGAGCGAGCGCCCGTGGCCGCGTCGAAGGTAACGGCCCAGTGATGCCACGATGTGTCCACGCCGGCCGGGAAGCTCAGGCTCGTACCGCCCGAGTTCACCACGAAGTTATTGTTTGAGTCAAACCCGATCGACAGCCCAGTCGTCGAGGCCGGCGACGCCGGCGCCTGGCCGATGACATACTCTTCCTGGGAGGTCGCCGCCCTTTGCGCCCAGAATTCGACCGTGAACGAGCTTCCGTTGAGATCGATGTTTGGCGTCGTGCCATAAGCCGTCGTTCCATTGAGCGAAAGCCCCGTGCCGAGCTGGGGCGTCGACGAGCCGGTCGGAACCTGGACCGCGTTAAACACCGGGCCGTCGAATTGAAAGGACACCGACCCATACTCGGTCACGATTGGCGTCCCCGCCGGCGCGGACACGTCCATGAGCAGCTCGGCCTTGCCCGAGGCGACCTGCGACAGATCGATGAAAACCGAGCCTTGGACCTTCAGCGAACCCCCAACGGTCACGATCCCAGTCGCGAGAAGCTTGCCCGTGGTGTCAAACGCGATATCGCCGGTGAGCTCGAACGAGTCCGTGGATGCGTATGCGTCATAGATCGTCACGCCCCCCTGGATCGTCATCAGGGAGGGCAAATCATTCCACGACGCCTTGGCCGCGACCTGGCCGGCGACGTCCGCGGCCAGTTGCGATTCCCACTGCGAGAGCGTGGGCGAGAGTACGGCGTTGGTGACCGAGTTCAGATCCTTGGCCGATGTGGGGGTTTGGAGGCCCGAGCCAAAATTGATGCCCGCGCTCAGGTCCGTCAGGGCCAGGCCCGTCTCGGGATCGAGGATGATCGGAGCGTCGACCTTGGCGTAGATGTCGAGGGGGCCATCCTGTGAGAGCCCCAGCCGGATCTCGAAACCCGCCAACCCCGCGATATCGACGCTGCCGTCGATCCCTCCATACAGGATTGAATTGCCGCTCGAATCGACGACCGAACCCAGGAACCCGGCCGCCTTAAACGTCGCCCCCGCGAACGTACCGCCGACCTCGAAGCCGGCCTTTTGGATCGAGGTCACTGGAAACTGGCCATTGATGAGCTTATTCACATCAATGACCGCGTTCGTCACCGAACCCTGGAGACTGAGCCCACCCAGGGTCGTGTCGATCGTCGCCGACAGATCGATCGTGGGGGGCATCGAGAACCCGCTTGGCCAGGTCAAGGCGAGCGCGGCCGACTTAATCGGCAGAAACGACGGCCAATTCAAATTGGAATCGGTCGCCGCGAACGAGACACCAAAATCCGCCAGCGTCACGAAGTTTCCAGAGCTATTGATGGCGAAATCCTGGGCCGACCCAGAGAGCGTGAGCCCTCCCGCCGTGAACGTGGCCGTCACGAGGCCAAACGACGCGATGTCCTGACTCGAGGTCGGGGCCGTGTTGAAATCCAAGGGGGCGGTGGGCGTGCTCGCCGCCGTGATCGTCACGTAGCTTCCCACGGTCAATGTCGCCGACTGCGCTGAGACGTTGAACTGGCCATAGTCGCTCGGCATGAGCCCCAGCGTGACCGACAGATTCGTGATCGAC
>JAKBAP010000053.1 GCA_021808995.1 Planctomycetota bacterium
AGTTTGGCACGACCCGAATGCCGAATGCCGGGGCTTCACGTCGGAGAGAGTCGCTGGTTCGAGGTCTCGATCGCGACACGAAAAAAAAACGGCGGCGCGACCCATGAAGGGAAGCGCCGCCGAATCTTGGGAAACGAGACGGGGAGAAATCACCTGGACGGGGTCACCAGATGGGGCTGTCCACGGTCAGGGTGGAGAGGTCGGTGAGCTCGTCGGCGGAAAGATCCTCGAAAGCCCGGCCTTGTTCGTCGAGGCCAGTCTGGAGTCGGAGGGCGATTTCGAGGAGCTCTGGCAGACCGATCGCCGTCGCCAGCTCGGCCAGGGCGGCCGGATCGAGATCGCCCAGGTCTTGGCCGCGACGATTGAGCTCGATTTCCATGCGGAGAGCGGTCTCGCGGAGCTCGGCATGGGTCTCGGCCGAGCCGCCCAGGATCAGGCATTGGTCGCCACGGGTCAGGCGCTGTTGTTCATCGCCGTTATCGAGGCCAAAACCGATCAAGGCGGCTCGGAGGCGTCGCGGCCGGGGGCCGCTTTGCTGCATCAGGGTCATCGCTCGGTGAGCCTTTCGCTGGAGGTTGCCGGATGAAACGACGCGGGGAGTCGATCCTAGGCCCTGGAATCGAGGGCCGCGACCAGGCTCGCCTCGCGATTGTCTTATCGGTATCCCTCGCATGCTCGAACAGCGCGTCGGGGCGGAATCCGCCGGGGCTCGGGGATGCGACCGGCAACGCTCTTACGATCCGCCCAGGCATTCCTTCGCGACATTGCGGGCCACCCGATAGGCGGCCTTGATGGTGATTCCGCGGGCCTCGATTTGCTCTTCGCTGTAGAGCCGCCCCTCGCTGGTGGGGAGACCCGCCAGGGAGACGGTCAGGGGGAGCAAATCGAGGAATTGACGATACTTTTGTTGCAGATCGCTGGCGGAGGCGGCTGGATCGGCCACGGCCTTGGCTCCTTCTAGATGATGAGAGGCAGCGCATGTGATGGTGGGTTGCCCACAACCCCTGCGTGATTGGGATGTGAGGTCCCCTGTTCAGCCCAGGTGAATCGCGATTCGGCCCGCCGACGGATGGACGTCGATGAGCGTGGCTCGGTTTCGCCGAGGGCGTTTATCAAGGCTAGCGCGCCGGCCGCCAATGGGGCAAGGCGTCATGAGGGTATTTCTCCACGAAGTCGAGAAGTTTCGGCGATCCGGGGCGCATTGGCTTTGACGTGTGCGGTTTACGCGGTTAAGATGTTATCAAATCGATGAAAAGTCCAAATGGGGAAGCCGCGGCACGACTCGCGGTCCCTCGACAACCCCTGTCGAGCCCACGCCTGGCATGAAACCGGGAAGCCGTGCTTCCCGACCCGAGCTCTTGACCGCGTGAACCGCGGCTCGGGAGCAACCCCGAGCGAATTTCGATTTGAGTCGCGACTTGATTTTTTTGGAGGAATGATTGATTCGACGTATCGAAGGGGAACCCGCGACCGGGTTCCAGGACATGGGTCTGAGCAAGGCAATGCTCGGTGCCCTGGCGGCGGCTCGCTATGTCAAGCCGAGCCCCATCCAAGCCGCCTTCATCCCCGAGGCCCTCGAGGGCCGCGACGTGATCGGCCAGGCCAAGACCGGCACCGGTAAAACCGCCGCGTTCGGCATTCCCATCATCGAAATGCTCGAGGAACGTGGCCGCGGACCCCAGGCCATCATCCTGGCCCCAACCCGCGAATTGACCCAGCAAATCGTCGTCGAGATCAAGAAACTCGCCGTCGGACGTGATGTCGTGGTCTGCGGAACCTTCGGTGGCGAACCCATCGAACGACAGATTCGCGTCATTCAGCGCGGGGTCGACATCATCGTCGGCACCCCGGGTCGGGTTCTTGACCACATCCAGCGACGCACTCTCTTCCTGGGCGATATCGTCCACGTCGTCCTCGACGAGGCCGATCGCATGCTGGATATCGGGTTCCGACCCGACATCGAGCGCATCCTTCGCCACACCCCACAGCCTCGCCAGACTCTCTTGCTTTCGGCGACCATCTCGGCCGACGTTCGCAAGCTGGCTCAGCGCTACATGTATCAGGCGGTCGAGGTCAATCTGTCCCAGGACGAGCCTTTGGTCTCCACGATCCAGCAGTTCTATGTCTCGGTCCCGCACGATCGTAAGATTGAGCTTCTTCAGCACTTGCTGAAGCGTGATCGACCCCGGCAGTGCATCGTATTTACCCGGACCAAGCGCGGGGCCGACCGCCTGGCCGAGCGGCTCCAGCGGGCGTTTCCCGGTGTTTCGACGATCCATGGCGATCTTTCGCAATCGGTTCGCGACCGGGTGATGAAGGGCTTTCGCGAGGGCCGAATCCCGGTCCTGGTCGCCACGGACGTGGTCGGACGGGGGATCGACGTCGAGAACATCAGCCACGTCATCAATTACGACATTCCCGACGACGCCGAGAATTACGTCCACCGGATTGGTCGTACCGGTCGGATGGGCAAGGACGGCATCGCCTATCTTTTTGTCGGGCCCGACCAGGGCGAGCCGCTGACCGCGATTGAGAATCTGATCAACAAGGTCATCCCAGCCCACGAGGTCGAAGGCTTTAGCGCCCCCAGGCCCCGCTCGCCACAGTCGGCACGCGAATTGTTTAACACGGCGGTCACACGCTCGCCGAGTCTGGCGAGTCGCTAGTTCCCTGGATCGTCTGATCCAACCTGAAAGGTTCGCGGCGCGGATTTCATCCACGCGCCGCGAATCACGGCTCTTCGAGCCTGTCCGAGCATCTGAAACAGGTGACGGGCGTCTTCCTGGAGCTCGCCCACGACAGGGCGAGCATCCTCGGGTCCGTAGATCCACCGATCGCAGAGGTTCGCGAGACGGGCGGCGTGATCGCCGAGTTCGGTCGACGCGGCGGCCTCCGCGACGCCAGTCCTGGCGTCCTCGGGTGAAAGTGCCCCCATGGGCCGACCCAGGCCGAGCGCGAGATAGCGACCCAGGTCGTCCATGAGCGCCCGAGGGATCTGGTCGGCGTGGGCGGGGTTCATGGTGATAGGCGCGCGGAGTCGTCGGGCCACGCGAGCGGCGTGGCGGCGGGCCGCCCGGGCGTTTTTGGCGGTTCGCGGCCGCCAGGATTTCCAGGCGGCGAAGGCAAGGGCCACGATCAACCCAAGCGACATCGACCCAAGGGCATACCATGCGCTCTGGGGGAGTGGTTTGTCGGTATCGGTCACCGCGATGGCCGAGGAATCCAGCACGGGCGCGGCAACCCCCCGGAGGGGCAGCCCATGGGTCGCGTGGGTCAGATAGCGCTTCACGGCGGGATCGAATGTCGCCACCGACACCGGGGGTAGGACAATCTCGCCCGCGGAAAGCAGTCGAATTTCGTAGACAAAGATTCGGGACGGCGGCTCGAACGACGTCAGATCCCGGCCTTTTCGGATCTCCACGGGGATCGCGAGGCGCTCGAAGCGAGCGAGGCTAGGCCGATCGACCATGCCAAGCGCTCCGGGGCCGGTGGCCTTGATCTTGTAGACAATCGGCTCGCCGACGCGAACGACGCTGGGCTGGGCCTGGGCCTCGATCTCGAACCGGCCCACGCCGCCCAGGAACTCGGCGGGCCGGCCGTCGCTGGGGACGGGCTTGATCTCGATCCGGGTCGGGCGGCTCCGCCCGATCCTGCCCCTGGCCCCAACCTCGACGGGGGGGATCTCAAGCGTGCCGGGCGCGTCGGCGACGACGCGGAGTTGAAAGAGATAGAGCTGTTCGAGCGAGATCGTTTTCCCGATGCCGCTGGCCTGAAGGGGTCTGATGAACGTTTCGACCACGGCCAGGCGCGCGTGGTCGAGCGCGGGTAGCGTGAGGGTCGGTTCCTCGCCTCCGGCGACGACGCTCAAACGGAGCTCGAACGATTCGCCGACATAGCGCGGGCCAGGATCGAGCTCGGCCCGCGCGCGGAGCGTGGGCGGTTCCTGGCCCACCGCGGTCGCGGAGGCGACGACCAGCCAGGTTGCGAGGGCTCGAAGCGGATTCGCGATCAAGGGCGTGCTCAGGGAAAAACAGGGACGATTCGCGTGTCTGATCAGGTCGCTGGCGGCTGGGGCTGTTGCTGGGTCAGGCAATGGAGTGTTCCCAGGCCCAGCACCAGGTCGACGGAATGGACACCCACGACCTCGCGTCCGGGGAAGAGCCCGGCCAGGATATTCAAGGCGACACGATCGGCGGGGTCGTTAAATGTAGGGACGATCACGAGGTCGTTGGCGACGTAGAAATTGGCGTAGCTGGCGGGGAGTCGCTGTCCGTCAAAGACGACGGGCCTGGGCATGGGGAGCTCGACGATCGAGAACGGTTCGCCCTGTTGGTCGCGAGCCTCGCGAAGCCTGTGGAGGTTTTCCTCGAGCGGCTCGTGATTGGGATCGCCCTTGTGGGGTTCGACGACGACGACGATCGTGCGTTCGTCGACGAATCGGGCCAGGTCGTCGACATGGCCGTGGGTGTCGTCGCCGGCGATTCCCTGGCCCAGCCAGATGACGTTGCGAGCGCCCAGGTAGTCCGCGAGGACATGTTCGAGACCCTCGCGATCGAGCCCGGGATTGCGTTCCTGGACCTTGGAAAGCAGGCATTCCTCGGTGGCGATGAGGGATCCACGCCCGTTAACGTCGATCGCGCCCCCCTCCATGACCACTCGGACGGTTTTGTGTTCCAGCTCAACGGTCGGGGTGAAACGGGGCAAATCGAGCCATTTTTCCATTCGAGCAGGCAGGCGGGCGTCGTGGTGATGGTCGTCGTATTTGGCCCAGGCGTTGAATTTCCAGCCGACGAGCGCGACCTGGCCTCCGCCGGCGGTGGAAGGCTCGCTCGAGACGGCGGCGAAGTCCCGGGACCTGGTCACGAACGTGGGTCCACTGTCGCGTAGCCAGACGCGGTCGGTCTTGGCCTTCCAAAACGCGACGGCGTCGAGGTCGACCCCCGCCTGGTCGAGTTGGTCCTTGGCGCGGCGGCGGGCGGTTCGGTCGTGGACCACGATGTTGACTGGCTCGACCTTGGAGAGCAGGCGGACGATCTCGGTGTAGACCCAGGGGACGGGGGCGAATTTACCAGGCCAGTCGTCGCGATTGCGCGGCCAGGCGATCCAGGTCGCGGCATGTCGCGACCATTCGGCGGGCATGCGATATCCGAGCTCTTGGGGCGGACGGATCATGGGCGTGGATGAATCCTCGTGGATCGAAGGGGTTGGAGTTTCGGCTACCGGGGATCGAGAAACCGCTCGGTGATCCCGCCATAGGCGTCCACTCGGCGGTCGCGTAGGAATGGCCAGTTGCGCCGAGTTTGCTCGATAAGGCCCAGGTCGCACTCGGCCACCAAAACCTCCTCGGCATCATGGCCGGCGCGGGCGATCACGCGGCCAAAGGGGTCGGCCAGAAACGTGCCGCCCCAGAATTCCAGGCCAGAATCACCCTCGCCCTCGTGTCCGATCCGGTTGACCGCCGCGACATAAACGCCACTGGCGATCGCGTGCGAGCGCTGAATCGTCTCCCAGGCCGAATGCTGGGCGGGGCCAAACTCGGCCTTTTCCGCCGGATGCCAGCCGATCGCCGTGGGATAAAAGAGAATCTCCGCCCCCTGGAGCGCGGTCAGCCGAGCCGCCTCGGGATACCACTGGTCCCAGCAAACCAGAGCGCCAACCTTGGCACGATCGGTCTGAAACGCTTGAAAACCAAGATCGCCAGGCGTGAAGTAATACTTTTCGTAATACAGCGGATCGTCGGGGATGTGCATCTTACGGTAACGCCCCAGCAGCACCCCTTTGTCGTCGAGAATCACGGCGGTGTTGTGATAGAGGCCGGGTGCTCGCCTCTCGAAGATCGAGCCCACGACGGTCATCTTGGTTTCGCGCGCCACCGCCGCGAGCGCGAGGGTGGTCGGGCCGGGGATTGGCTCGGCCAGATCGAATCGGGCGGCGTCCTCGACCTGGCAGAAATAGGGGGTGAGGAAGAGCTCGGGCAGGCAAGCGACGTCCGCGCCCTGGCTAGCGGCCTGGCGAAGCATGGTGATGGCCTTCTCGAGGTTTTCCCGGCGATCGGCCGAGCATCGCATCTGTACCAGGCCAACCTTGAATGTGAGTGCTTTCACGGTCATGAGGGAACGAACGACCCCTTGAAGTTTGTCGAGCGACGAGCGCGTGCTTGAGCCGGTTAGCCCGATCCGTCGGAATCCACAGGCGATCATTCTATCGTTTCGGACGAGCGCGCCGCGAGGTCGTCGGTCGATTCGATTCCGGGCTCGTACGGCAAATGTGCGCGTCTTGAGACAGGAAACACGTTAAAACAGACGCCAGGAGGCGTCGATCATGATTCGCACGGTTCGGATTCAGAATTTCAAGTCCTTGCGCGACGTGAGCATCGACCTGGAACGGTTCACGGTCTTCGTCGGGGCCAACGGCAGCGGGAAGACGAGCGTCCTGGAGGCGATCCACGACGCGGTGCGGGCCTACACTGGCGACCCCCAGAAGGTCTTCGCACACGAGCGGCTTGTGGACTGGATTTACTCCCGGGGCGGAGAAGGCGATCTGTCGATCCGTTGTTGGACGTCCACGGGGCCTAGTAGTTCGTCGTCCATGGGTCATTTCGCGGTCGAGGCGATCCCGCCGAGGTGGGTTCCGCTCGCAAGCCAACGGATGGGAAAAGTACGATGGGATTACAGGATCGAGCCATCCAACCCGATGCTTAACGCCGCGCTCGTACCGGCTCGGAACCTTGTATTTCCGCGGCTAAACGCGGCGCTCTTGGCCAAGCCGTCGTATTCCGAGGACGTCCCACCCCGGATGGAATATACCGGCAAGGGACTTGCCTCGGTCTTGGCCTACATGGCCCTTAACGACCCGAAAGGCTTCGACAGCCTGGTCGAGGCGGCTCGCACGCTGATCCCCCGGCTCCGTGGCATCCGATTCGACAAGGCGTCGGTCTATCGAACCGAAAAGGAGCTGGTGCGATTCGGCAAGGACACGGTCGACCGGAGGAGCCGACGCCGGTATCGCGGCGAGATGATTCTGCTTGACTTCGAGCACGCGGAGAATATCTCCGCCCGCGTCGCCAGCGAAGGCACGATGCTGATGCTGGGCCTGCTGACCGTGCTGCTCGGCCCCAGTCGGCCCCAGATCGTGTTGCTCGACGACATCGAGCACGGCCTGCACCCCCTCGCCCAGAAGGAGTTGGTCGAAGCGATCGGACGGTTCCTTGAGCAATTCCCCAGCCTGCAAATCTTGGCGACCTCCCACTCGCCATTCCTGCTCGACTTCTTGAACCCCGAGCAGGTGCGAATCATGGCGACCGGCCCGGACGGGTACAGCCGATGCGGTCGTCTGACCGAGCACCTTAAATTCTCCAAGTGGAAAGAGGAAATGGCTCCGGGAGAGATGTGGAGCCTCTTCGGAGAGAAATGGTTGGCAAATAAAGGGACGGAGTCGTGAGCCTTCAGTTCGCCGTGGTGTACGAGGCGAGGGCTGATTTTCAGATCGCGACCGAGCTCGCGGATCGGGTTTTGGTGGAATCCGTCGACTGGCTGGATGACGAAATCCTCGAGTCCCAGCGCTTTTGGGAGCACCAGGCCGGTGAAACGGCCCTGGCATGGAGGTCGATCAGGACGGCGGCGACAAATCTCGGGATCCGAGCGTCGGGGCACTTCGACGGGCAGCCCGGCAAAGCCGATGCGCTGGCCGCCCGACGGGCGATCCGTGTCCTGCGCCACAAATTCCCCGATCTCGCGGGCGTGATTCTGATTCGGGACCAAGACGATCAACCGAATCGTCGAGCGGGGCTCGAGCAAGCTCGAAAGGAAGTCAGCGGCCAAATCCCCGTGGTTATCGGATTAGCCGTCGACGAACGGGAAAGCTGGGTCGTCCGCGGTTTTGAGCCTCTTGGCGTGGACGAGGAAGCTCTCGGGAGACGACCGGGACCGCGAGCGCTTGTGCTGGATCGAGACCCCGCTGAACGTCGTGCGCGAACGGGGAGCTGAAAATGGGCTCGGAGCCTATCTGGAGGAAATTCGGGAGCGACTCGTTCCGTTGCTAAACCGCCCGCCCGGACGTTGACTCTCCGGCCGTGTTCAGCAATGATCCATTGTTTATTCTTCAGAGACGAGAGTGATGAGGAGAAGACTTCGTGCATCCCATCAAGCGACGTGTTTTCACGGCCACCACGGTTCCTTGGATCGCGGGGTCTTTTTCGACCAGATTGCTTCGCGGGGCGGGAGCCGTTAGTGTTTGGATCGGCACCTGGCGAGCGGCCGGGGGCGCGACGATCGACGAATCGAAGGAAGGACGCACCGACATGGGCGCGGAAGCACGCGTGGCCGAGTTGAAATTGGAGCTGCCACCGGCCCCGAAGCCGGTGGCCACGTACGTGACGGCGATCCGCCACGGCGACCTACTGTATGTCTCGGGCCACGGGCCGTATAAAAGCGACGGGACCTTGATCATGGGTCGTCTCGGAGCCGACATGGACGTGGCCGGGGGTCAGGCGGCCGCTAGGCAGACGGGCTTGGCGATCCTGGCGACGCTTCGTGCCCATCTGGGCTCGCTCGACAAGGTCACCCAGCTCGTGAAGACCCTGGGCATGGTGAATTCGACGCCCGATTTCGCCGACCAGCCGAAAGTCATCAATGGGTACTCCGACCTGATGAAAGACGTCTTCGGCACGGCGGGAGTGGGAGCCAGAAGCGCGGTCGGCATGGGTGCCCTGCCAGGAGGAATCGCCGTCGAGATCGAGGCGATCTTCCAGGTCAAGGATTGAGCGCGGACCCGTCATGATCCCGACCCGCGACGTGATTGATCAGTATCTAACGGCCGCGCGAAGCGCTCTCGAGGCCATCGGCGATCAAGAGCGCCCGCGCGTGCTCGAGGCCGCCGCGGTCTTCGCCCGGACGATTCAGCGGGGGCGGCTGGTTCACGTTTTTGGCACTGGCCACTCGCGGATGGCGGTTGAGGAAGTGTTTCCACGGTATGGCTCGTTCCCGGGGTTTCACCCAATCGTCGAGCTGTCGATGACCTACCACAACCCGGTCGTCGGGGCCAACGGTCAACGGCAGGCGATGTTCCTCGAAAACGTGCAAGGGTACGGCGAGGTGCTCTGGCGGAATTTCGCGACCGATCCCGCCGATGCCCTGTTCGCGATTTCGACCAGCGGTTCGAATGCCGTCACCATCGACGTCGCGCGCGTCGCCAAGCGACTGGGAATGATCGTGGTGGCCCTGACCTCGCGGGCACACGCCCAGGCGACATCTTCGCGGCACGAATCCGGATTGAAACTGCACGAGATCGCCGATCTTGTGATCGACAACCACGCGCCCGCCGGTGATTCCGTCGTCTGGATCGAGGGCCTCGAAACCCCGGTCGCGCCACTCTCGAGCGTCACGAGCTGCGCGATCGTGAATCTGATCAAGGCCGAGGTCGCTCGGATCCTGGTCGAGGCCGGTTCGCCACCCAAGGTCCTCACCGCCACCTGCCACCTGGGCGCGGACCGAGCGCGAGCACTCTTCGAGGAAACCTACGACGACTATCGCCGCCGCGTCGGCGTTCTCTATCGATAAGCCGGCTGGGCCTCCCGATTCATTTGGGGCGAAACAGCTTCACGTCGGGATGCATCGTGTAAAGCCGATCCTCGCCCGAAGGGGTCTGGACCAGGATCGCGCTCGAACAATTGTTTCGAAGAATCGGGTTGCCAGGGTATTTTTCCCAGTGCGCCAGATCGCGAGAGCGGGCAAGGCAGGTGGTCCATTCCTTCCAGGGACGCTCGCTGTTGGCGTGGTAAAAGGCATAGTAGACTCCGTCACGCTTGACAACCTGGTTCATGGCGACGGCCGCCCGATCGTAGGCCACGGGTCCAAGCGCCAGGACGGGGTCATCTTGGACGTTGGTCCAGGTTTTGAGGTCGGTGGATTTCGCCAGCCAGACGCCCTGATCTCCGCGCTCGTAAAGGAGGCTCCAGGTGCCATTTTCGAACCAGGCGGCTGGGGTGCCACGGGGACCGGGCGGGATAGGCCCTCCCTTTGTGTCACGGATATCGAGGGGCCCCTGCTCGGTCCACTGGACGCCGTCGGGGGAGGTGAGCCAATGTGCGATGTCGTTTTTGCCCTCCGCGAAGATGAAAAACCGCTTGTCGTGGTGGACGACGCAGACGTCCTCGACCCAGGAGTCGGCGACGATGGGGTTCTTAGGGTCGCGCGTCCAGTGGACGCCGTCGCGGGAGGTGGCATGCCCGAGCGACATCGAGGGGGGCTTGTCAAACGGATAACCGGTGTACCAGAGGTGATAGACGCCGTCGACGACGAGGATAAAGCCCCGTTCGCGGATTTTGCGGTCCCAGGTGTCGCGCCCGGTGCCGGCGAAGACGGGATTCTCGGCCGCCGGGGTCCAGGAGGCGAATGGCCAGGCGTCGGATTGCGAGGGAGGGTCGGCCGCGTGGACGACGAAGGGCAAGGCCAGCGCGAGCAAGAGGAGCCAGCGCAAGGCTTTGGGACGAGAAGGATGGAGCATGGGGTTGGGATCCAGCGCTCGCGGACGGGCCCGCGCCTCCGCCCCACGGCGAAGCCTACTCGGGTGAAACCGCGGCCGTCGACCATCTTACCTTGCCTTGTCCGCGATTGGGCGTTATTTTGAAAGAGTCCTGGGGCGGTAGCTCAACTGGGAGAGCGTCGCGTTCGCAATGCGAAGGTTGAGGGTTCGAGCCCCTTCCGCTCCAATGCCCGCTGATTCCGCAAGGGATCGGGTGGGGTGATTTAGGCTGCCCGAGAACTGCCTTTGCCGGGGGAGTTTTCGGGCGGTTTTTTTCCCCCTCCGAGCTTCCCCGCTGACGGGATCTCCGTCCAGGTCCCCACGGAAACTCGCCCAACGTCCTCATCAAGATGCTCGGCGATCAGGGCGGGGTCGCTGGCGAGCTCGAGGCTCGCCCGCTTGGCGGTCCGGTCGGAGACATCGGCGGCGGCGATCCGCGGCACGGCGGCCGGGGTGGGACGACCGGTGGCTCTCTTCCGCCGGGGAACTCTTTTCTCAAGTTCACCGAGACCAACGGATCTGGCGAGACGACGCCCTCGTCAGAGTCGGCCGAGTTCACGGTCGCGCCCGACCCGAGTCCATCGGTCGCCGCGACGGGGACGGTCGGGGGCTCTCCTGGCGGAATCGTAATTCCGCGCTGGACTCTTCGCCCCTCTTGCAGGTGAATAAAAGATGTCTTAAGATCCTCACAATTGCGATGTCTTAAGACAAAGTTTCCCTTTGTCCACTGTAGCGGGTGAACAGGATCTCGCGTACGATGACACTGGCGGCGCTTTCCTCCGGGCTCCGATTTGACCAAGTTTGGGAGGTTTCCGTATGAACCGCATCTGGATCGCGGGCCTTCTCCTCCTCGTTCTGTCCCCGCCCCCGGGATGGGCTCAGGATTCAAAGCCGGCGGGCACGATCCCCGCGTCCACGAACGTCCCGGGCTCGGAGTATCCCCGGATCCATGGGGATCTGCGGGTGACGTTTCGTATCAAGGCACCGGACGCCCAGAAGGTCGTCTTCGGGTTCTTCGATAACCAGCGGTATCCCGCGAAGAAAGGCGAGGATGGCTTTTGGACCGCGACCACCGAACCTCAGGTGGCGGGATTCCATTATTACAGGGTGTTCATTGATAACGCCGAGGTTAATGACCCCGGGAGCCATACGTTTTACGGGACCGGCAAGGACACCAGCGGCATCGAGCTCCCAGAGAAGGACGTCGACTTCTATCTCGCCAAGGACGTGCCGCGTGGCGAGATCCGCGAGCGCTGGTATTCCTCGAGCACGACCAAGGAGTGGCGTCGGGCCTTCGTCTATACACCGCCCGGTTACGACACCGATCGCGAAACACGCTATCCCGTCCTGTACCTCCAGCACGGCGGCGGCGAGGACGAGACGGGCTGGCCGAGGCAGGGGCGAGTCGCCTTCATCCTGGACAACCTGATCGCCGCGCGGAAGGCGAGGCCGATGCTGGTGGTGATGGAGCGGGGCTATGCGCGTCGGCCGGGCGATCCGGCCCCCGCGCCGCGTCCGCCGGCGCGGCCGGCCGCGCCGGGACGGAATCCCCCACCGCGTCCCGATTTCGGCCGGATGTTCAGCGCGTTCGAGGAGGTGATGGTCAAGGACCTGATCCCGATGATCGACACGACCTACCGGACGATTCCGGATCGCGATCACCGCGCGATGGCCGGGCTCTCCATGGGTGGCATGCAGACATTCCAGATCACGCTCAAGCACCTCGACCTGTTCGCCTCGATCGGCGGTTTCAGCGGTGGGGGAGGCGGCTTTGGCGGCACTCCCTTCGACCCCAAGACGGCCCACGGGGGCGTCATGGCGGACGCGGCCGACTTCAACAAGAAGGTGCATGTCCTCTGGCTGGGCATCGGCACGGCCGAGCCACCGCGCATGTACGAGAGCGTGAAAAACTATCACGAGGCGCTCGAGAAGGCTGGGATCAAGCACGTGTATTACGAATCGCCCGGCACCTCGCACGAGTGGCTGACGTGGCGGCGGTGCTTGCACGAGTTCGCCCCGCTCCTGTTCGCGAACGCATCCTCGGCACCCCGGCCCGGGCGAGGGCCGCGGACTCCAATCGTGCTGAACCCCGAGGACGTGCCCGCCTTCCCCGAACCCCCCTCCGGTTTCGACGCGGAGCGCTCGGACGTCCCGCATGGGCGGCTAGAGATGATCACGTATGAGTCCAAGTCGGTCGGCACGACGCGCAAGATGCTGGTCTATACCCCGCCGGGCTACTCCAGCTCGAAAAAGTACCCGGTGCTGTACCTGCTCCACGGCATTGGCGGGGACGAGACGGAATGGCGGCGTTTCGCCAAACCCAACATCGTCCTCGACAACCTGATTTCCGAGGGGAAGGCCGAGCCGATGATCGTGGTCATGCCCAATGGCCGCGCCCAGAAGAACGACCGGGCCGAGGGGGACGTCTTCGCCGCCGCGCCGGCTTTCGCGGCCTTCGAGCAGGATCTGCTCAAGGACGTGATCCCCGCGATCGAGGCACGCTACCCGGTGCAAGCGGATCGCGAGCGCCGGGCTATCGCCGGCCTGTCCATGGGCGGGGGCCAGGCTCTGAACTTCGGTCTGGCGCACCTCGATACCTTCGCCTGGGTCGGCGGGTTCTCGTCGGCACCAAACACGAAGCCGGCCGAGCAACTGGTTCCCGACCCGGCGGGTGCCAAGGCGAAGCTGAAGCTGCTCTGGATCGCCTGCGGCAACAAGGACGGCCTGATCCGGATCAGCCAGGGCGTGCACGCCTACCTGAAGGCGAAGGACGTCCCCCACGTCTGGCACGTGGACGGCCACGCGCACGACCCGACCGAGTGGAAAAACAACCTGTACTACTTCGTACAGCACATTTTCCGCTGAGAGGCGATCCGGTCACGGGCGAGCGGTCCACTCGCGTTCACGGACGTCCCACGATTGTCCCGACTCGAGGGCGAGCATCCTTACGAGGACCTTAACCTTCCGGCCTTGTCCACCTACCATGGAGCCTGGCCGAATGCTTGACCCCCGTGCCGACGAGCCGGTGGACCGGCGTGGTCCACATCCGAGTCGTGCCAAGCCTGAACCTTGACCTCAACCGTTCTGGCCACCTCTCAGACAGGTGTCACGATCCCCGCCATGGAGCACGATCCAGGACCAATTCGCTCCGTGGCGGGACGATCGCGCGGTTTCCCAGGGGATCCCGCGGAGAATCGGTTGGGTGGATCCTGAGTGCGTCGCGTTCGCAATGCGAAGGTCGAGGGTTCGCGCCTCGCCCGCGCCCTTGATTTCGCCAACTTTGCCCATCTTGGTGTTTGGCCCGCCGGGGGCGCTTCTCTCGAGGCGTCCCCGAGTTGCCGTTCATGCACCCGATCCGCTCCACAACTTCCTGAAACCCACCAGGGGAGCGACCTGGGTACAAGCCCGAAGCGCAGGCGAGTGAATTCCGGTCCCAGCCTAGGTTCCACGCGCGCCATCGATCCCATTGCCCGGAATTCATTTGTCAAGCAACCGCCGGGAATTCTCGAGCCCTGCACTCGGAGAAAGGATGGGGGGCGATCGGTGGTACAACGACATTCGTCGAGATCGGTAGCCGTTTTTCTCGATCCAGTGGGGCCACAGCCTGGCCGCTCGGCATCCCCATTGCTCGGACCACGAACCCGAGCTCTCTCCCCCCAAGCCCAACCATAGAACACCCTCGAGACCGCTCAATCCCCTCCGCCCCGGATTCTCCAACGGGCGGGCTCGGCGTTTGCAAGCGGAAATCGCCGGGTTAGGATAGAGCGAGCTTATTTGGCGATGGTCGATTGGCTCCCGTCGGTGAAAAAGTCGAGGGCGGATGTCCACGCCCTTAGGATGGCGTCCGACTCGACTCTTCTGGAAGGCGTGTTTTTTCATGGTTCGCGCCCTCATCGCCTGGAGCCTTCACAATCGGTTTATCGTTCTCCTCGCCACGATCGGACTGATTGTGATCGGGGTTCACTCGGCACGAAGCCTGAATGTTGAAGCCTATCCCGATCCCACCCCCCCCTTGGTCGAGGTCATTACCCAAAACCCAGGCGCGAGCCCCGAGGAGATGGAGCGGCTGATCTGCATTCCGATCGAGACGGCCCTCAACGGAATGCCAGGGCTCAAATACCTGCGAAGCATCTCGCTGGCCGGGCTCAACGACGTCAAATGCCAGTTTGAGTACGGCACCGATTACTGGGCCGCCCGCCAGGAAGTCATCAACCGGATCGGCATGGTCGCCAATCTGCCCCAAGGGGTGAACCCCGCCCTCTCGCCTTGGAGCCCCACGGGCGAGATCGTGCGATACGTGCTCGAGGGACCAGGCTATACGCTCAATCAGATCAAGGCCGTCCAGGATTGGGTGCTGAACCGGGCCCTGAAGACCGTTCCCGGCGTGATCGACGTGACCGGATACGGCGGGACGGTCAAGCAATACCAGGTTTTACTCGACACCCAGCTCATGAGGCGCTACGACGTGACCTTGCAAATGGTCACGGACGCGATTTCGCAATCCAACGCCAACGTCGGTGGCGATGTGCTAGAGCTCGGGGTCCAGGCGCACAATGTTCGCGCGGTCGGCTACCTGGGCGAGGGGGTTGACTCGCTCGATCCGGCCGTCGCTGATCGGGCCTATGCCATTGAGGTCGAAAAGCTCGAGGACATTCAGGATGTCGTGGTCACCTCGTACAACAACATGCCGGTCTATGTCAAGCAGATCGCCAAGGTCGTGATCGGCTATCAACCCCGGCTGGGAGTGGTCGGCCGCGACGGCGAAAACGATGTCGTCGAAGGCATCGTGCTGATGCGGAAGTACGAGAAATCGCTGCCGACCTCGGAAGCGGTCAACGCCAAGATCGAGGCGCTCAATCAGGGCAATTTGCTCCCCAAGGGGATGCACATCAGGATCTTCAACCAGCGCTCCGATCTGGTCAATGTCACCAAGCATAACGTTGTCCACAACCTGCTGGTCGGCATGGGGCTCGTGATCCTGATCCTGTTCGTTTTCCTGGGCGACATCACGAGCGCGGGCATCGTGGCCGTGATGATTCCACTGGCGCTCTTGTTTTCGGTGATGGTGCTCTATTTGCAGGGCAAATCGGCCAATCTGTTGTCGATCGGGGCGGTTGATTTCGGCATCATCGTCGATAGCTCCGTGATCATCGTCGAAAACGTCTTCCGGCACATCACGGCCAAGAACGCCGACCGCTCGCGGCCCCTGGTGGATCGCATCATCGAGGCCTCTTGCGAGATCGAGAGGGCTCTCTTTTTCTCGACTCTGATCATTGTTTGCGCGTTCATACCCCTCTTTTCCATGACGGGTCCCGAGGGCGCTCTGTTTGGGCCCATGGCCAATACCTATGCCTTCGCCATTTGCGGGGCTCTGATCCTGGCGGTGACGCTGACGCCGGTCCTCTGCTCGTTCTTGTTTCATAACAAGCGAGAGGAAAAGGAGACCTTCGTCGACCGGATCATGAAGCTCCGCTATCTGGTGATGCTCGATCGAGTGCTCAAGCATCGGGTTTTACTGTTGATCGCGATGGGAGGGCTGCTCGGGTTCACGATTTCGCTGGTTCCCAAGCTGGGGGGTGAATTCATGCCCCCGCTCGAGGAGGGAAATCTCTGGATTCGCGCGATCCTTCCCCGCACGGTCACGCTGCGCGAGGCGGCCCGAATGGCGCCTCGGCTGAGGGAGGTGATTGGCTCGATTCCCGAGATCCGCGCGGTCATGTCGCACGTGAGCCGACCCGACGACGGCACCGACGTGACCAGCTATTTCAACCTGGAATTCAACGCGCCCTTGATTCCGATGGAAGAATGGCGGACCGTTCCGGTCGTCGTCCTGGGCCAGAAACTCTGGCGGCGGACGATCACTCGCGAGGAGATTCAGCGCGAGCTGAGCGAGAAGTTCAAGGCGTTTCCGTCGGTCAATTTCAATTTTTCCCAGCTCATTCGCGACAATGTCGAGGAAGCCCTGTCGGGGGTCAAGGGGGCGAACTCGATCAAGCTCTTTGGCAACGACCTGGACGTCCTGGAGCGGTCGGGTGAGCGGGTGGTCAACATTCTGAACACGGTACGCGGAATCACGAACGCCGGGCTGTTTCACATCGTGGGGCAGCCGAATCTCGAGATTCAGATCGACCGTCATGAATGCGCCCGGTTTGGGATCAACGTCTCCGACGTCGAGGCGGTGGTACAGGTCGCGGTGGGGGGGCGGGCGTTCACGCGGATGGTCGAGGGGGAAAAACTCTTCGACATCGTCCTGCGGCTTCCGAAATCACAACGCGACGATCCCGACGTGATCGGCCGGATCCCGGTCGACACCACGGGCGCTGACGGCAAGCCCGGAGCGCGAATCCCACTTCGCCAGCTCGTGAAGATCGAGCCTCACAAGCCAGGAGCGGCTTATATTTATCGGGAAAACAACCGTCGTTTCATTCCGATCAAGTTTAGCGTCGATGGTCGCGACCTGTCATCGACGATCAAGGAGGCGAAGCGCAAGGTCGAGGACCCACGTTTTGGCGCGGGCCTGCCGGCGGGCTATGAAATTGGCTGGGCGGGCGAATTCCAGCAAATGGAAGAGGCGAATCAACGGCTCATGTGGATCATCCCGCTGTCGATTGGGCTGATCTTGAGCTTGCTTTACACGGCGTTCAGCTCGATCAAGGACGCCCTGTTGGTGATGGTCAACGTGGTCGAGGCGTCGATGGGTGGGGTGTTGGCCTTGTGGATCACAGGGACCCCGTTTTCGATTTCCGCCGCGGTGGGTTTCGTGTCGGTATTTGGGGTAGCCGTGCAAGACGGGGTGCTGTTGATTTCCTATTTCAATCAATTACGACGGGCCGGCCTACCGGTGCGGGAGGCCGTCATGCGCGGGGCCGAGCTTCGTGTCCGGCCGGTGGTGATGACCTCGCTCACGGCGGCTCTTGGGCTGTTGCCGGCCGCGCTGGCGACCTCGATCGGATCGCAGGCGCAAAAGCCACTCGCGATCGTGGTCGTCGGCGCGATGTTGTGTACACTCTTCTTGACCAGGTATTTGATGCCGGTCCTGTATAGCTTGTTTCCGGCTCCGGCCGGCAACGAGGAATGCTCGGCCGCGCTGATTCTGGGCTCGCATTACACGGATCGATTCTTGACCCCCCGCGATCGATCGGGCGGACACGGCGGCCCCTCCGTCGCCCACGCTGATTCCGAACCCCCGAGGACATCATGACGTTTGCCTGGAAGCTCCTGGTCGGACTCGCCGTCTTGCTGGCGGTCGCCACGCCCGTCGTGCTTAACCTCGTCGGGGTTGCTCACGTTCGGGCGGTGATCGAAGGGTTCGTGATCGCGCGGGCCCATCCCGACGCGACTCCCCCCGCGAAATCGTGGATCACGGACCGATCGCGACCGGGGCGTTCGACCTGGGATCGAACCGTCACGCTCACCCAGGAACAGGTCGACGCGATCGGCCTGACCGTCGTGGCCGTCAAAAACCAGACCGAGCCAACGATCCTGCGGCTCTTTGGGGTTACCGACTACGACCCGGCCACGGTCACGGTCGTGCGGACTCAGTTTGACAGCCGTGTCGACAAGGTCCTGGTGGACCTGGGAACGGCGGTCAAGATTGGGGACCCACTGCTTGAGCTCTTCAGCACCGACCTGGCCGAGGCCAAGAGCAATTACGAGGCCGCGGTCAGCCAGTGGGAGCGAGAC
>JAKBAP010000498.1 GCA_021808995.1 Planctomycetota bacterium
CGCGTCATCGCCCCACGAGCTGCAAAACGCCTGGTCCACGACCCTTAACAGCGAGCTCGGATCCCCCGCGGCCCCCTTGCGAAACCAGATCTCCGCCAGCCCATCGACCCGAGCCCGATAAAGCGCTAGCCCCTCGGCGGGTAACCTCGAAAGCGCGCGATGGCAAAACGTTCGGTTGTCGACATAGAGCACGAAGTCCCCCGCCGCGTCACCCCCCGATTCTCCGCGAGGGAGCCTGGAGACCTTATCGCCGAAGCGCTCGATCACTCGCTGATAGATCTCGATCGCCTCGGCCCACTGCCGATTCGCGACCTGACCGGCGGCGTTGCGCAAGAGCGATTCGGCCGTCTCACTGGAATCCGGGTAAAATCGCGACGGGCTCCGCCCCACCCCCTGGCCGACCGCCGACACCGCCGCCGCGAGCCAGAGCGCGATCCCGAGCGCCATGACCCCGCGGCAACTCCAACCGGATCGGCTCCGCCCACCCTCACGAACGAATGATCGCTCTTCCATCCTCGTCATGATCGCGACCTCCCGCCCCGCTTGATCGCGGCGGACCTGGTCCCGCGCGCCCCGTCCCCCCTCTCCACGCCCTGACCAACCCTCGAGGCTAGAGCCCCCGCCGGCATCCCCAGGTGCCCAGCCCCAAGGTCCGCCCCCCGTCTCGGATTGGACTCAAACAACGTCGTCAAGGTGGGACGGCCTCGCCTTTCGCCATCTCTTAATTCATTGGACACAAACCCATCTTCTCATTGCAACCGCAAATCCCGCGCCTAACCCTCGGGATGACTCGGGTGATTCCTCAAGGACGATAACATCAAGGGTTCGGGATCATACGCCTGCCTACAAAATAAGCAGGCATACCGTTACGAGGGCGTTCGAGCGCGTGCCCCGCGGCTCGAGCGATCGGGACGGCTCGCGGGGCGGCTCGACGAACCTGGCCGGGTTCATTTCTTGATCTTGGCCGGGTCGATCTTGATTTCGCCCAGGTCGGTTGTCGCGCCGGCCTTGATCGTCACGGAGACTCCGCGCCCCGCTCCCGGGGTCGCGTAACCGACTTTCTCTTGCCAGAGAACCAGGTTTTGCTGGCCGGCCGGGATTCCCGTGATCTCGAACGAGCCGTCGGCGGCGGTGGTCGCGAAAAAGGGATGGTCGAAGACCATGATCCAGCCTTTCATCCAGGGGTGAATGTCGCAGAGCAGCTTCATTGGCAGGCGCTCGGCCTTGAGATTCTTGAGCTCGAAGGTCGCGGCCGGGGCGAGGGTCTGATTGATCCCGGTGTTGTTGAAGCCCGTGAAGCGGACATTGTGGCTGGCGGCGTCGCTGGACTTGAAAACGAGGGTCTGTTCGCGATGCATGGCCAGAACGTAGGGCTCGAACTCACAGTTTTTCTGGTCGACGACGACCTTGGGCGTTTTCGCCAGCAGGGCCTTCACGGCGGCGGGGTTCGTCCCCTTGGGCCGAAGGATGTAGGCGAAACCAAAGGAGACCCCCTTGGTGGCGGGGTCGACGACGAGCTCCTTGGACGCGATGGGCGTGTCGTTGGCGCAGACCTCGGGGTCCTTCGCCGCCTTGCCCTTTTCGACCAGCATCACGCTCGCCGGGACCGTGTCGCCCCCCCACACGAGCCGCCCCTTGACGGTCCCCTCGCCCGCCTGGCCAACCACCGAGACGGCAAGAGCGCTCACCACTCCCGCTCCATGAGCCGAGGCCGAACCGAGATAAAACCCCAGGGCGAGACCCACGAACGCGATCTTTGAACCTCTCACGGCACTCAATCTCCTCTCGAAGGGATCCGTTCTCGCGGCCACGCGGACCACCATTCCGAAACACGCCGCGCGGCGACAACCAGTGACTATAAACCGTCAAGGGGACCGATGGCTATAACCCCCAACCATGCCCAGGCCGGAAATCGCGGGTCGCGGCATCAAAAACGCATGTCGAGATCTTCGAGACGAGAATCCCAGGGCCCCCCCTGCGCGCCCCCGATGGCTCGGGGATGATCACGTTGCGTTTGACGATCTGGATCAAAAATCGAAAATCTCGCTTGAGTGTTGATGCCCGCGCGAGGATAATTCGCTGTTGTCGCTCGCAATATCGCGGGTTGGGCCGCGAATTTGGTCTGGGGCGTTCAAGACGACGTCGTTCCGCGTATTCAGGCGGCCTCGGGCGATTTCACGATGAAAAACACGCTTCGCGCCTTGGCGCTCCTGGGGAGCGGCTTGGTTCTCACCAGTTTCGTGGTGGTCGTGGTCAACCAAACGGCCCAGGTGGTCGAGCTCGCGGGGCATATCCATCCCTGGGTGGGGACGGCGACGTTCTGGGGGCTCCTCTCGGCGTACGGGGTCATGATCGGGGCGCCCGCGGTGATGCTCTGGCGGATGCCGCGGCCGCTGAGGCCTCCGGAACAGGACTCAGGCCCGGAATTCGATGCCCATCTCGCGAAGCTCGCCCAGCGGTTGGGGGTGGGGGCCGTCGCCAGCAAGGCCGACGGCCCGGGCGTCGACCGCCAGGTGATCGAGGACGCTCTCGAGAGCCGCGACGCCGACGCCGACGTCCTGATCCGGCAAATGGCCACGACGGTTTTCCTCACCACGGCGGTCTCGCAGAGTGGCCGGCTCGACGCGATCCTGGTCCTCTCCGCCCAGAGCCGGATGGTCTGGCGGATCGCCCACCTTTATTATCAGCGTCCATCGCTCCGGGAGCTCGCGCATCTCTACGCCAACGTGGCCGCCACCTCCTTTATCGCCGGCGAGCTCGACGACCTGGAATTGCACCAGATCATCCAGCCCTTGGCCGCGGGCTCGGTCGGGGCGGTCGGCGGTGCGATTCCGGGGCTCCAGATCTTCACGTCGATCCTGGTGAATTCGCTGCTCTCCGGCAGCGCCAATGCGTTCCTGACCTTGCGGGTTGGCATCATCAGCAAAAACTATTGTTCATCGCTGGTGGCGGCGCCTCGTGGTCGGCTTCGCAAGGTGGCGACGGCCCAGGCGGCCCGTCTCTTGACCGGCATCGTCCGGGAAAGTGGCGCTCGACTACGCGAGGCGATCTGGAGCGAGCTCAAGCTCAAGATGCCCCGTCCCTGGGCCAATGGACGTCGCCAGCCCGAGACGGTCTGACCCAAAAGATCCCGCTTCCGTCTCGCAAAATGCCCAATCCGCCCCCTCCAACCGACTCGATTTCGCGGTCCGCCTTCGCCATTTCGCCCCGACTTTGGGTCCTCTGGCGAAAAAAGGCGAAGATTTCGTGGATTTCTCTCTTTGCGAACCCCGAAGGTCTTGTCTATACTTCTCGATGGTTGGAAACCGAACGAGCGCGTGTCGTGGATCCTCTGGAATCTGTTCGCTTGCCTCTCTCGCCTTTCCACCCACTTGGCCGCCCGATCGGCCGTTCGGAGACGATCCGGAACTTTGACTGACCAACGGATCGCGACACTTAGGTCTCAGGAGATTGATGGTGGGTAAGAAACTGTATGTCGGAAACCTCACCTATCGGGTGAACAGTTCCGACCTGGAACAGCTGTTCTCGGTCTACGGCAACGTGGAAAGCGCGGAGGTCATCTCCGACCGCGACACGGGCAGGAGCAAGGGGTTCGGTTTCGTCGAGATGAGCAACGAGGCCGAGGCGCGGGCGGCGATTGATGCCCTCCACGACCATGAACACGAAGGGCGCCGGCTGACGGTCAACGAGGCTCGTCCTCGCGAGCCGCGCGCGGGTGGCGGTGGCGGTGGCGGCGGTGGTGG
>JAKBAP010000499.1 GCA_021808995.1 Planctomycetota bacterium
GAGTTCCTTGATCGAGAAACCATGCTCCGCGCTCTTGGCCAATTTCGTCGCCATGTAACCGTCGATTAGCTCGATCTTCCTGGGCTCGTTCACGGATCCTGACGCGATGATCCGTTCGTATTCATCAACGGTGATCCTGCGCGGTCGGGCCGGAACCACGGAACGCGAGGGCGAGACCGGCGGTTGCGGGGGGGTGGTTGGTGACATGGATCGGCTTCCGCGTTTCGTCGGTTTCGCCGGCCGTTTCAGGGGCCCGCTCGGAATGAGGGATCATGCCACGATCATACCTTGGGCGTGGGCGATTCTCATCCTCATGGGTTCTCCGAACGGCGCATCCTAGGGTGCGGACAGGGGTATCGGCGCGCCCGTGGGGATTGGTTGCGAGGCGGCGTTCGCCGGGGCCGGGGTGCCTGGTCCGGTGGTGGGCCGGCTGAGCTTGACCTGAAGGGCCTCGATGGCCTCGTGCAGTTTGCGGAGCGAGGGGTCGCAGCCCTGGGGGTTGCCAGAGTACGAAAATGCATGAGCGGTCAGCCGTCCCATTCGCCGTTCGTAAACGATGATCTGGACGTATTCGAGAAAGTCCGTGGCGGGCGCTCCGCAGTGGCCGCGGAGCCGATAGAGCTCGCCCGACTGGATAACCTCGCCGATCGTCCGCAGGTCGCCGGGACGGAGTCGATGGACCCCCTCGGAGTCGATGACAGTGCCGTCGGCGTGGATCTGGAGCGACATGCCAAACTGACTGCCGTCGCTCGACCGCCCGATCGCGATCCGTGAGAGGATCGGGTCGGCGGTGGTGACCGGCTGACTCGATCGCGGCCTGGGCGAGATGCGATTCTCGGGGCCAGTGGCGGCCACCGGCGCGGTCTGGGGCAGATCGCCAAACTGGGAAATACCCCCAGCGGGCACGGGGGTTGTTGTTCCCGCGGCCGCCGGCCCACGCGTCGACGACGGTCGAGTCGCGGTGTAGGGGCTCGCCGCCGGCTCGTTCGAGCGGAAAAGCCGCCCCAGAATCCCACCATCGTCAGCGCTGAGCCGGGCCTCGACACCCAGGATCAGGGCAACTCCGGAAAAGACGAAGAACCCTGTCGTTCGATCCATCATTCGCAAACGCATCGCCAGCCTCCTTGCCGGTGCGCGCCATCGGACTAACTGAAGGAGACGACCCGGTACGCTTCCTCGGCCGTCGTCACGCCCTCGAGAATCTTATCGACCGCGCTATGCTTCAAGGTTCGCATTCCTAGATCAACCGCCACGCGCCGAAGGACGTCCCGGGGAATTTGCTGGAAAATCAGATCCCGGAGCTCCTCGCCGATCTCCATGATCTCAAAGATGCCGGTCCGGCCGAGATACCCGGTCTGGAAGCAAGCCGGGCAACCCAACCCCCTGTGCAGCCGTAGGTCGCGGTGGGTCTCGGGGTCGAGCTCCAGGGCCATCAGCATCTTTTCGTCGGCCGTGTATCCGACCCGGCAATACGGGCAAATCTTGCGGAGCAGGCGCTGGGAAACGATGGCGAGCAGGCTGCTGGAGAGCTGATAGCCTGGGATCCCAAAATTCGTGAGATTGCTGATTGTCCCGGGCGCGTCCGACCCGTGCAGGGTGCTGAAGACCAGGACGCCCGTGAGGGCCGCTCGGATGCCGATGCGAGCGGTCTCCTCGTCGCGGATCTCGCCAATCATCACGACGTCGGGGTCTTGCCTGAGCATGGCCCGGAGCCCCTCGCTAAAGCCCATCTCGTTCGGGTTCGAGATCTGGGTCTGATTCACGCCGGGGATGCGATGCTCGATCGGGTCCTCGATCGTCATCACGTTCTTGAGGGGCGAATTGATCCGCTCGAGGCAGTTGTAGAGGGTCGAGGTCTTGCCCGCCCCGACCGGCCCCGCGACCAGGATCGCTCCGTAAGGCTGGGTCACGAGCCGCTCGAGACTCTCCGCCTGGACCGCCGTCATGCCCAGTGTGGAGAAGCTACTGGCGTCGGTGAGCACCTCGTGAATTCGAATCACGATTTTCTCGCCGAAGATCGTGGGGAATGTCGCGACGCGGAGATCTCGCGGCCGGTTCTTATGCTGGATCGTGATCCGTCCGTCCTGAGAATGCCTGCGCTCGACGATGTTGAGGTTGGAAACGACCTTGATCCGGCTGATGACTGGCGTGGCCATCGCGGGCTCGACAAACAGGATGTCCTGAAGCTGGCCGTCGATGCGGAAGCGGACCCTGAGCCCGTTTTCCTGGGGGTCGAAATGGATGTCGGTCGCCTGGCAGTCGCAGGCTCGCTCGAGAATCACACCGACGAATTCCGAGAGGGTGGCCGTGATGGCCTTGTCTTGCAGATCCTTTCGCACGTCGCGATGGTGCTGGGTGCGATCCGGCGACAAGGGAGCGGCCATCGCGGCCGGCACCTGGGCGGACCCTCCCGATTGACCCTGCTCGGCGATCGCGGACAATCGCTCAAAGGCAAGCTGATTCAGCACTTCGGGTGAGATCAGCGTGAGCTCGAGGATCGACTGACGAAGGTCGCGGCCGTGCTCTTTTCCATAGGAGTGGGCTACGCGCACCTGCTCGATGCTCAGCAGCCCGCGCTTGAGCAGGGCCGCCGCGAGCGATTCCTCGCCCGGCGAGAGCGTCGGGATTCCCTGATCCGTCGCGGCCAGGCCCGTGCCGGCGGGTCCCCTCAAGGTCATGTAGGGCGAAACGGGTGTGGGATCCACGTCGGAGGCCTCCTCGGTGCGACTCGCCCCCGGGGGTTCCCTGAGCGAACCGGTCTCGAACCAACGGTTGTAAAACTAGGATACGAAAGCCGCGGAAGGGAACCAACATCCGAGCGCGTATTGTTTCGCATCCCCGGCCCGATTGCCAAGACTTTTTCACGCCCGACCGTCGTTTTCACCGCGAACGCCTGGCGAATTTCCAAAAAAAAGCCGACATCGGAAAGCACCTGGGCTCTCCTCTGTCGGCCATGCGTTATTATCGGATTCGCGCCAAACCGTGAACCAAACGCGATCCCCTTACCAACCCAGAAGCTCGTCGAGCATCCGGTCGAGGGCGACTTCGAGCTTCTCAGGCGTTTCATACGCGCCCGAGGCAATCCGAGCTCGAATCTCCTCGACCCTCTCGTGACGAATTTCCGGCAACTGCCCGATCCCGTCAAGCATTTGCCCCAAGGGGGAAATGTCGACATGATCGCGCGGCGCGCTCACATGAACGGCTTGACCAGCGTCCAGGCTGAACGCGGCCAATCGCGGGTAAATGGGTTGAGGGCCTTGTGTACCCCCAGCGCCGAAGATTTCCATTGCGCCCCCCAATCAGGTGCTCGGGCCGACGGCTCCGCCCCCGGCTGTGACCAGGATGTGAAACTCGATACCCCCGGAAGGCCCAAGCCGCCAGGGCCAGCCCACATGAGCAAGCCCTACGCCTCGGTCGCCATCCACGCCAGACGCCCTCATCGAGCATCTACAACCCTTATATCGACCTCGTCCCCCCCCGAATTGAATCAAAGGCCAGAGAACTCTCGTATCACGCGCCCCAAACACAATCCTAAACCCCCTAAAATTCCAAAACCGCGCAATCGTCGCATGTTCGATCGCGTCTGAGGTTGAATCACAAGGTCGGGGGGGTGCTCGAGGCATCGCCAAGGCCTGGCGGGCGCGGACCCGGCCAGGGATGGCGAATCACGATCAGCGCAGGACGCGGGTATTACCCGATCCCTTGAGCGAGTCGGCCAGCCGGGCCGAGATCTCATTG
>JAKBAP010000500.1 GCA_021808995.1 Planctomycetota bacterium
ACCGGTTCGAGGTGGGGTCCTTATTGTCGCGGACGGCGAGCTTGTATTCCAGCCGCGAGCCTGGCTTGAGCTTGAGCAGGGCCAGGTCGAGGGTCTCGTGGACCTTGAATTCCGGGAGGCTCGGCTTGCCCTCAAGGACGTTTTTCGAGAGCAGTTTTTCGTTGCCCAGGGTCACGTGGAGCGTGGCATCCTTGACCCCGTGGTCATCGGAGCCGGCCATGACGAGGTCGACCTTGACGTTGGCCGGGACCTTGATCGTGGGCTTGTCAGGGAGAATGAACTTGGCGGTCGGCTCGCGATCGGGGATGGCGATCAGGTCGTAAACGACGGGGTTGGGGTTGAGCTGGCCGCCGGTGGTTCGGAAGCTGACGGTGTAGGTTCCCGACTTGGCGACGTTGAATCGGCCGGTGAGTCGAGTCGGGTCGTCGGAGGCGACGTCCATCGGGACGACCGATTCGCCGGCGATGTTGATCGTGGCCGCGCGGGCGGCGGTGTTGGCGACGGCATGGATGACGACCGTGGTCCCGACGATGGCCTCGATCACGCCCCCCTCGATGTCCGTGCGTGGGGGTGTCTTGGTGTAGGCCGGGAACAAGAGATCGTGCGAGACCGCGGTGATGGTCGGCGCGGGCAGGACCTTGAGCCGATAGTGGAGGGATTCGCCGTCTCCGGCGGTCAGGAAATAGTCCATGCTCTGCTGGACGTTGGGCAGGTTGAGTTGCCAGGCGTCGTATTCATGGCGGCCTGGGGAGAACTCACGCAGGGCGAAGAATTTCCCGCCATCGACGCTGTAATGGAGCAGCACGCGGCTGGGGCGCAGGCCCTGGACGTCGACCGCGAAGTCGACATGCGAGCCGGCGACGACCTCGGCGAGCTCGGGATTGTCGCCGGGCTTGATGTTCACCAGCTTGGTATTCGTGGGGCGGACCACGTCGGCCAGGAACGCGCGTTTGGTGGAATCGAGGATGCTCTTGGGGGTGAAAAAGGCGTAAAAGCAAAAGAAGACAATCGTCCCCGAGAGCGCGTAGAAGGCTTTCATGAGGCGGTGCTGGTTGACGACGGAGTCCACCTCGACGTGGGTCAGGTCGGCGACGGCCCGGGATTCGAGCATCGCCATGGCGGCCTTGGAGACCCGGGTCCTGTCGCGCTTGAGCTCGAGATAATTGATCAAGCTATTCTTGAACGTAGGGTCGGCGTCCTCGATGGTCTTGGCGGCGTAGATCGAGTTGACACGGCTCAAGAGCGGCAAGACGATCTTGAGGGCGGAATAGACAAAGCCCGCGGTCAGACCCACGATCAGCGTCGCCCGGCGAAATCCCACGGGCAAGCCGACGGCATGATCCAGGACGATCTCGAGGAAGAGCAGCGCCAGGAACCCCAGCAGCAGCGTCAGAGCCGCGGTGGAAAGATCGGTGGCCTTGATCCGCGAACGGGTTCGGGCGATTTGATGCTCGATGAATTCGTCGAATTCGAGCACCTTGCCACGTGGATTCGCTGGCGTCCCCAGGCTCATTGCGGCGGCTCCGTGGTTGGGACGAATGTCCTTGCGTACCGACTGGACCGCTCCATTATACGCCTCGGGCTCTCGGAAAAGAATAAGACCGAGACCCAAAACCGACCAGATCCCTCGCCCGGCTGGTCTCCCGCGCCCCTCGCCCTCGTGGGTTTCGCCGGCCAGCTAGCGCCTGCCCTTGGTCTTGCGGGGCAGGGCGAGCCACGCGGAGAGGACGCGACCGACCTCCTCGAGGCTCTGGGCCGAGCAGTTTTCCGGGAGGTCGTCGGCCTTATGCCAGTAGGGGTAATCAAAATCGATGATGTCGATGGTGGGGATCCCGACGTTGTTGAGGGGCAGGTGATCGTCCAGGACCTCGCGTCCCTCGGTGAAGTGAAACGACTTCGCCCCGATCTGGCGGGCGACGGCCCAGAGCTCGCGGACCAGGTCGGGGGCGAGCTTGAGACTGTTGGGCTCTTGATTCAGGACCAGGTTCGTTCCGCCGACCATGTCCAGCACGAATCCCGCGACGTAGCGGAACTTGGGTCGACCACGCTCGAGCTGGTCGGCGTAGCGCCTGGCGAATTCCTTGGAGCCCAGGAAATACTCGCCCTGACGGGGGTTGTTGCCGTAGACCAGCTCCTCGCCGTCGAAAATCACCAGGTCGATGCCCCAGGGGCACTTGAGCTCGCCCAGGTGGTGCGCGAGCTCCATGAGCACGGCCACTCCCGACGCGCCGTCGTTCGCGCCCAGGAAGGGGAGCTTGTGCCGCACGGGGTCGACTTCCTCGTCGGGCTCGGGGCGGGTGTCGTAATGGGCGCTTAGGACCACCCGTTGCAGGCGCTCGGGGTGCCAGGAGCCGACCAGGTTGGCCATGTCGACCCGTTTCCCGGTGAGCGGATGCCGGGTCCGAAACGGCTGCTCACGCACCGTCGCTCCCGATTTGGTGAAATGGTCCGCGACCAGTTTTCGTTGCTGGGTGTTGGCGTCGGTCCCGGCGGGGCGGGGCCCGATGGCGCAGAGATCCTTGAGATAGCCATAGGCTCGCGCGCCATTGATCGGGGCGGGGGAGGCGGCCATCTCAGCCTTGGCCTCGGCGGTCCGCCACGAGGGTAAGATGGGCAGGATGACCAGGGCCGTCGCCGTGATCACGACCGGTGTGGCGGCCAGTCCGATCCAGAGCTTGGCACCCGAGACTCCCTTGAGCGGCGACGATGACATGGGATCTGCTCCTTGCCGGGTGATGGATGGCATCATGGGTCGCGTTCACCGGGTGAGCCGCGGGTGAGTCGCGAGAAGGTCGGCGAGCCGTTCCATCGGCAGACCGACGACATTGGAAAAGCTCCCGCGAGCGACGCTGACGAACGGGTCGTCGTCTTGCACCCCATAGGCCCCGGCCTTTCCCCGCCAGCGCTCGGAGTCAAGGTGGGCCGCGCGCTCGGCCTGGCTTAGTGGGCGCATGTGGACGATGCTGGTCTCGATGGCACCGACGAACAGAGAGTCGTCCGCGCGAAACAGGCAGAGCCCGGTGATCACCTGGGTGTCGCGTCCTTCCTGAAGCTGGATCATCCGTTCGGCGTCGTCGCGGTCGAGGGGTTTGTTGAGGATCTGGTCTCCGACGGCGCAGAGGGTGTCGGCGGCTAGGATCAGGCCGCGGTCGCGGCGAGCGGCGACCGCCAGGGCTTTCTGAAAGGCGAGGAGCGCGGCGTGCCCCTGGGGATGGGTGCCTGGGGCGGGGTCGGGCTCGTCGATGCCGGCTGGATCGATGTCGAGCGGGTAGCCGGCATCCTCAAGGAGCCGCCGTCGCCTGGGGGACGCACTGGCGAGAATCAGCGGCGGTTTCATGGCGCGGAATATGGCCTCTCGAGCCCAGGTTCGCGAATCGCACGCGAGTCCCTGATCCTACGCCCAGAGGCCCCTTGCGAACAAGCCAGAAACGCGCCAGGCTGGGAGACTCATCGACCGATTGCTCCTGGGAGACCCGCGCCCCGATGGCCAAGCCGACCGACATCCGACCGGTGGGGATCGAGCTCTACCTGATCCCGATCAAGACCCGCGTGCCGCTCAAATTCGGCCCGGAGGTCACGACCGAGGTCGTCTGCGCGCGGGCCCGCGTCACCGTGGCCGACGACCATGGGCGAACGGCCGAAGGTTGGGGCGAAACGCCCCTCTCGGTGCAGTGGGTCTGGCCCAGCCTACTCACCTACAACGAGCGCCTGCGGGCCCTTTTGACCCTCTGCGAC
>JAKBAP010000054.1 GCA_021808995.1 Planctomycetota bacterium
TTCCACAGGACTATCTCGATGCCGCCGCCATCGACGGGCTCGGGCCCCCGAGCCGGGCCTGGCGGGTCGTCCTGCCCCTCTCGGCACCCCCACTGGCCGCCGCGTGGGTGGTCTGTCTGGTCATCGGGCTTGGTGAACTCGCCGCGACCAATCTGGCGACGCCGCCGGGGACCCCACCCCTCTCGGTCATGCTCTGGGGCCTCTTGCATACCGGCGTTGAAAGCCACCTCGCGGGGGTGGCGCTCGTCATCCTGGTGGTGATCACGCTTCTGGGCCTTGCCGTGGCCGGGCTCTTGGGCTTATTTGGCGGCCAGGGATCAAAGTCGAGATTCCCACCCTCGTGAAACCTCGACCCGCCGGGCAGGCAGGCGGCGAGGGTTCGCCAAGGACCTCGTGACCCGGGCCTACAGCGCCGCCGGCTTGGCCGCGGGCTTGGCCTCGGCGGCGGACGGCTTCACGCCAGAGACCACGCTCTTGAGGGCAGCGCGAAGCTGGTCGTCAAAATGCGCGCCTCCACCGACAAAGAGCCGGGCGACCTTCCCTTCGCGGTCGATGATGACCGTCTGGGGGATCGCGACGGCCTTATATTTATCGGAGACAATCCCCTCGCGGTCGAGCGCGACCGAGACCTTGAGCTTGTGCCGCTCGAGCATCGGCTTGATTTTCTCCGGCCCTTCCTGGAGGTTGACGGCGATCAGGGTGACGCCGTCTTTCTCGAACTCGCCGGCGACTTTTTCGACCTGGGGCATCGCCTGGATGCAGGGCCCGCACCAGGTGGCCCAGAAATCGAGCATCACGATCTTGCCCTTGGCCTCGGCCAGGTGGAACTTCTTGCCGTCCAGGAGCTCGAGCGTGAAATCGGGGGCCGGCTTGTCGACCATCGGCGATTCGGCCCCCAGGGAGTCAGCCCCAGCGCCATCGCCGGCGTTCACGAATTTGGGCTCGATCGCGTTTGAGAGCTTCCATTGTTGATAGGCGGTCTTGGCCGCTTGCTGTTCGATGCCGCCTCCGATCAGCAACTGATCGGTCTCGCTCATCGCGAGCTTACAGGGGCCCAGCACGTCGCTTCGCCCCTCGACCGATCCCGCGGCGGCCTTTTCGGCCAGGAAGGTCAATCGCACCCCGTCGTGCCGCTGGGCCTGGACGCGGGTCCCGACCTTCGGCGCGGTGGATGGGGGCTTCTTCGTCGGGTCGAGATCGTCAGGCTGGAGCCAGATGATCTGCGCGATCCGGTCGCGGGGAATCTTCTTGGTCTCAAGGTGGATCTCGAGTTCGAGCGACGAATCGTCGAGCTTCACGACACGCCCGCGCAGGTAATCGCCCGAGGTCGATCGGACGAGGTGCGTCGGCGGGCTGTTTTTCTGCATCCGAGGAAGGGTCAAGAGCCGGTCTCGCTTGCTCTTGGTGAGGCGAATCGGTGCCTGGGGCGGGACGACCACCAGCTCGACGGCCTTGAGCTTTTCATGCGGGACAAAGGTGCTGGTCGAGATACTCGAGGTAAAGGTGACCCCCTTTTCGTCGACCCCCTTGATGATCGCGGGGACGGCGTCGCCGTCGCGCAGAAAGAGCGCCTTTCGCTCGGTCGCTGGGGACTTGGTTGGAGTCGCTGGGCTGGTCGACAGCGCCTGGGCAAACCGTGCCACCATGCCCCCGACGCCCTGGGCGGGCGCGGCCACGGCCACCATCCGGACGGCTCCGCCCATGCCGTTGTTCTGTGCCGGCGGCGGTGGCGGGTCGCGATAGACGATCCGCCCGGACGCGCCACGCTCGAGCGCGCTCGCGTTCAGGCTCCCCAGCGGCTGCCAGGCGATGCAACTCGCCCCTGGCTTGTCCACGCCGTCGACCAGCCGACCCGGAAGCAAGAGCCCCTCCATTTCGAGCCGGCCGGTCCCAGCTTCCTTGGCGATCGGCTTTTCGTCGTGCTTGATCACCAGCAGTGACCGAACGCCCGCCAGCGGCAGTCGTAAATCCGAGGTGACGCCGGGCGACGTGAGCACAAGAGCATCCGCCTCGACCCGCTTGATCGAGCCGCTCAACCGAGTGCCGTCGTGATAGACGACCCGGACGTCCCGAGGACTCTCGGTCGTCTTCAGATCCAGGTTAATCGCGGCGATCGACTTGAGCGGGATTCGCGACTCGACCTTGTTCTCGCGAAACAGAAGCTCGTTCGTGGCGGCGTCGTACCTCACGACCTCCCCATAGATGCCCGTGCCGTCTTGTTTTTGGATCCGCGACTGCTCCCCCTGGAGTTCGCGGGGCGTTTCCCCGCTCCAGCGACTGATTCGCAGCCATTCCAGCCGCAGGTCGCCATGCAGGCAGACCAGCTCGATCCCCGGCGCGACGATCGGCTGGACCGTGCTCTTGAGCTTGAGCTCCGCGAGCCGTTTCCCCTCGCGCGAATAAACCACCAGATCACCCAATTCTTGGTCGAGAAAGGCCTGGAGCTGCAACCGGCCGGCCTGTTCGCCCAGCTCCTGCACGACCGAAAGATCGGCGTCCCTCTCAACCTCGCGCTGAATGATGAGCTCGTTGCCCCAGGTCTCGAAGCGAAACGCTCGCTTCGCGGAGGCCGGCGAGTCGCCGACGCCGATCGCGAGACGAAAATCAGGCTTCCTGGTCCATGACAGCTCAAACTCGATCGCCGCGCGGGCCGGAATGTTCAGGTTTGACTGGATCGTCGCGCCCTCCTTGTTCGTGACGAGCTGGCCGGATTCCTCGCCCCAGGTCATGTCCTTGTCGGGCGAGGTGTGCTTCCAGCCCGCAAGCCCATTCGGCCCGACATAGACCAGGTCCCCGGCGTCTCGCCAGCGGAGGATTCGCTTGACGCTCGGGCGATCGAGGGTGATCTTTCCGATCCCGGGGGCGTCGATCTCGACCTTTTTCTGACCGAGCGCGACCAGACGGCCAAACACGAGATCGCCCCCGGCCAGATCAAACGACATCTCGCTATCGGGCCGGACGGCCGCGGCGGGGGGGGCCAGTGGATCGAGGTCAGCGCCGCGGCGGGGAAATCAAAGGGGTCGACAAACCCCAAGGCACGCCATCGCAGGTTTCCCGCCTTGTCCGAGGGCTCGAGGATCCCCGCCGCATAGCCGCCATTGGCCAGGTGCAGGACCGGGCGCGAAGGGGGGGCGGCCGGGGCCGACGCCGCCGGCTTGGGCGGTTCGTCGGCCCGCGCGATCGCGAGGCAGGCGCAGGTCGCGGCGAGACAAGCAAGGCGAAGGGTCCAGCGATTCATGGCCGTGTCGTCCTCACGATTGAAAGTTCGTCAATTCGATTCCAAGGTGATCATCGGCGGATGGGGAGCATGAAACGCTTCCCGCGACAGAGCGTCAATGATCCTACTCTTTCAAATGTCGTTTTACCAAGCCCCGCTCTCGTTGCTCGCGCCTCTGGCCGACCCGGTGGCGTCGTCCGCTCATCGGCCGCCTAGCCCCATCATTCTAGCCGGATATGACTTACGAAAGTCGCCAGGATTCCGGCTTGACCCGTGAAAGGGGAATGACAATACTGTCGCGACCTTGAACGATCACGCCCGGGACGGATTCCTGGGGTCTGGTCACGCCCGCTTGAGTCATGGAAGGCTAACTCACGTGATACACCTCGCCGAGCGCCCACGACGGCTTGATCCCCCCCCTGCCCGCTTGCGAATGGGACTGCTTCCCTCGCGGCCTTGGTTCGTAACCCGCGACGATCAGAACGGACCCGCCTGGGGAGGAGCCGGCTCATGTTGAGCATCGTGCCAACCCCCACCGAGACGACGGTCGAAGCCCAGGATCTGATCGAGGACTGCCTGGCCTCGGGTGAAGACCTGAGCGCGGCTTATCCCAAGGTGTCACTCCTCTTGAAGGAGCTGATCCACGACGAGCGGTGGGACGAACTAGCGGCGATCTTGCCGCGACTGATCATGCCCTCGATCGATTACACCACGGCCGGCTCGCTTTACAGGGTGATGTCGCGGCTCGGGAAACATCGGGCTCTCGGCAAGCGAACGGTCAAGATCGCGATCCTGGGGAGCTCCACCACCCATCAACTGGCCCAGTTCCTGGAGCTCCACCTGTTCGCCGCGGGCGTTTCCTGTGAGATCCACGAGGCCGATTATGGGGTCTTCAGGCAAGAAATCTGGGATCCCGATTCCGAGCTCTACCGATTTCGTCCCGACGTACTGGTGCTGGCGACGAGCCGACGCGATCTGGGGGGCCTTCCCAGCCTGGCCGAGGATCGGGGGGCGGTGGAATCCAGGATGCGGACGGAGCTCGCCGAGTGGACAAAACTCTGGAAAACCGCCCACGATCGGCTCAATTGTCAGATCATCCAGAACAATTTCGAGTCGCCGCCGTGGCGGACGCTGGGCAATCACGAGGGACGGCATCCCGCGAGCGCATCACGATATGTCACGATGATGAATCTCGCCCTGCAAGACGAGGCACCCCCCCACGTCACGATTCACGACGTGGATCATCTGGCCGCGAGCCGCGGTCGCTGGCGCTGGAGCGATGAACGGTACTATTACCACGCCAAGCTGAGCTGCTCTCCCGAGAATCTGGTGGATTACGCCCACAGCCTGGCCTCGCTCGTGCTGGCGAGGGTGGGGGTGGTGAAAAAGTGCCTGGTGCTCGACCTCGACAACACGCTCTGGGGGGGCGTGATCGGCGATGATGGGCTGGGGGGGATTCGCCTCGGCCAGGGTGATCCCGACGGCGAGGCCTTCGTTGCCTTTCAGAGGTACGTGAAACAACTGCGAGAGCGGGGCGTGCTCCTGGCGGTCTGTAGTAAGAACACCGACGCGGTCGCCCGCGAGGTTTTCCTGAAGCACCCGGAGATGGTACTCCGGCTAGATGATATTTCGTGCTTCGTCGCGAACTGGGACGATAAGGCGACGAACATCGGCCGGATCGCGGATCGGCTGAATATCGGCGTCGATTCGTTGGTTTTCGTGGACGACAATCCAGCGGAGCGGTCGATCGTGCGTCGGCTCAGGCCAGCGGTCGCGGTTCCCGAGCTGCCCCTCGATCCGGCCGGATACATCGCGGCCCTCGATCAACATCGCTATTTCCAGGCGCTTGGCCTGACGGCCGAGGATCTCAAGCGAGCGGACTATTACAAGGCCGACGCCGAGCGTCAAGCGGCCGAATCATCGTCACAGGATCTGGCGGGGTTCCTGGCCTCGCTCGCGATGACCGCTCGGATCGAACCGATCAGCGCCGCCAACCTTGAGCGTACGGTTCAGCTCATCAATCGCTCGAACCAGTTCAATCTCACCACCAGGCGTTACGCGGCGGCCGAGATCCAGGGGATCGTCGCCGACCCGACCTGGGTGACGCGGGTGGTCTCGCTCTCGGATCGATTTGGCGACCATGGATTGATCAGCGTCCTGATCGCCCGAATCGATGAAACCGCGCTCGTGATTGACACCTGGCTCATGAGCTGCCGGGTCCTCAAGCGCGGGGTGGAGGGCTTTTTGCTCAACCACGTGGTCGTGATCGCTCGCGGGCTTGGCCTTCAGGCGGTTCGAGGCGAGTACCTGCCCACGGCCAAGAATGGCCTGGTCCGCGACCACTATCAGAGCCTTGGTTTCAGTCCGATCGACACCGATGATTCCGGGCGGAGCACGTGGACGCTGTCGCTCCACGAGGGCTGGTCGCCCGCTCCGACCCACATCAAGGAGACGCCCCATGACGACCACCACCACGATTCTCGCTGAGCTTCAGGATATCTTTCGCCAGGTGTTCGACGACGACGCGATCGAACTGGCCGATTCGACGACGGCGGACGACGTCGACGGCTGGGATTCGATGATGCATATTAACTTAATCATTGCGATCGAGAAGCGGTTCCGCGTGAAGTTCGCGGCGGCCGAGATCGCGTCATTGAAGGCCGACGGGCAGAACGTCGGAGGGCTGGCTCGGATGGTCGAGCGTAAGCTCGGCGATCCGAAGGCGACCCGGCCGTGAATCCTTACAGCCTGGAGTACCTGGTTGCCCTGTTTGTGTCGGCGGGCTTGTTTTTTCGGCTGCCGTCGCCGGGGGCGAGGCGGGCCGCGCTGGCCGCCGGCTCGTTCGGGTTTCTCTACACATATCTGCCCAATCCCCTGAGCTGGGCGGTGCTGGCGGGGTTTCTCGGGAGCGGCCACGCCATGGGCCGGCTGCTCCGATCCCGTCCCAGCCGGCTCGCGCTCGGGGCTTATCTGGCCGTTCTGGTCGGGGTCTTCGTCGTCCTCAAGAAATACGAGATCGTGAAGCTCGTCGCGCCCGAGCGGCTGCTCGAAACCCCGATCGCGATCGTCGGCCTCTCGTACATGCTCTTTCGCCAGATCCATTTCCTGGTGGATTCGATGCAGGGGCAGATCGAGCGGGCCTCGCTCTGGGATTACACGAATTATCAGATCAATCTCTTCACCTTGCTCGCCGGCCCGATCCAGCGGTTCCAGGATTTCCAGGACTACTGGGACCGCCCCCGGCCGCTCCTGACCGACAGGCACGAGATCCTCCGGGCGTACAGAAGGCTCTTTCTCGGCGTGCTCAAGGTCGTCGTGGCGTCGGAATTCCTGCGAACGCTCGGCAACCGTTTTCATGATCGCCTGACCGAGAGCGCGGGGGCGGTCTCGCATCCAGGCCTGTTTCTCGCGGCGTATTTGTATTCCTTTCTGATGTATCTTTACTTTAATTTCTCGGGATACTGCGACGTGGCGATCGCCGGATCGAGCCTGGTTGGCCCGCGCTTACCGGAGAATTTCGACCGGCCGTTCCTGGCCCGTAACATCCTCGATTACTGGTCGCGCTGGCACATCACCCTCGGTCACTGGATTCGTGATTATTTGTTTCTACCTTTTTATAAGACGAGCGTCGAGCGCTGGCCCTCGCATGGAAAGGCCGCCGCGGTGGCGGGCTATTTCGTCGCGTTTACCCTGGCCGGCGTCTGGCACGGGTCGACCTGGAATTTCCTGGTCTACGGTCTGTTGCACGGGGCCGGCGCCTCGGCCAACAAGCTCTGGGAGTCGGCGATCGTCCATCGATATGGTCGAAAGGGTTTGAAGACCTACCTCCAGTCCCCGACCGCGCGCCGGCTCGCGACGATCGTAACGTTTCATTACGCGTGCTTTAGCTTGCTTTTCTTCGCGCTCGACCTGAATCAAATCCAGGCGATCCTGGGTGTGATTCTGGGGTCGGCCGGGCGATCCTACCGAGGGTACTAGGTCATGAACGAGACGACGGACCGGCTTGGCGCGTGGTGGCGCGGGCATCCGCGGCTAGAGCTCTGGACGACGATCCTGCTTGCCGTGGCGACGCTTCTGGTCGTGATCTCCAAGACCCAGGACACGGCGACCGCGTACAGGGCCTTTTAGCATGGACAACCAAGCGACCGAGAACTCCGATCGCGAGCTGGAGCGTCTGAACTCGCGGTTCGCGTGGTTTTTCGCGGGCCTGACGGGGGTTCTTTGCCTTGTGCTCGTGGGCCTGGCGAACGATCCGTGGGTGCTCGAGGGCTTCCGCCGGGCCGCCTGGGCCCAAGCGGCCTGGAAAAAGCAGATCCCGCTCATTTGCTTTCAAGATCACTTTCTCGACTCGGCCGACCGGGTGATGCATCAGGATTTGAACACAGCCGATTATTCGCGTCCCGGGGTGTGCCTGATCGGGGCCTCGAGCCTGAGCTGGGGGCTTCGGCTCTGGGATCTTCCGAGCGCGATCCGGTCGCGGATTCACAATTTCGCCATTGGGGGCACCAACCACGGCGACCAGTACGAGCTGATCCGATTCCTGGTCGAGAAAGAAGGAATGCTTCGGGCGGGCGCGGATAAGTCGCTGGTCGTGATCGGGATCAGCTATCATACGGCCGCCCATACCGACGACCAATCACCCGGAATTGGCACGCCCGAATCACGGGGGCGCTGGCACCGGAGGGGGTGTTACGTGGTCGATGGCGACGGATCGATCAGCCGGTCCAACCAGAACCCGCTCTGGACCGAAATCTTGAACCAGCGCGCCAAGATGGCCGGGATTCTGGGCGAGAGCGTGAGCCTGCTCTACACCCCTTTCAAGCCCGTTCGCAAGCTCGACCCCGAGTATTCCCGCGCCGAATGGACTCGCACCCTTGGTCCCCGATGGGAAGGAAAGATCAAGAAGGACGTCGCTTCCTTCGAGGCCGCCGTCCGTTATCTTCACGAACGCGGCGTCCCCACGCTCGTGATGGCGCTGCCCGAGGGGCGATGGAACGAAGAGACGGAATACGAGTCGGTCTACATGCGGGCGATCACCGCGACGCTAGCGAAATACGGCGTCGAGATCCTGGACCTTCGCAAGCGGATCCCCGACGACGATTTCGCCGACACGGTTCACCTGAATCCCGAGGGAATGGCGAAGTTCCAGGCGCTGCTCATGCCCCGAATCATGGATCATCCGAGGTCGACGGGCGGGCCGGTCGACCGTTAGGCGATCAGGGATCACATCCGCGAGAGGTTTCATGCACCTTCATTTGCACCATATTGGAATCGCGGTCAAGGACATCGATCGGGCCGCGGAGGATCACCGCCGGCGGCTGGGGTGTCGGTTGGAGGGGGGGCTGGTTCATGATCCCGTGCAAACGGCGATGATTCAGTTTCTCAGGATCCCTGGCGATTCGGTTTTGATCGAGCTGGTCGCGCCTGATGGGCCGACCAGCAAGCTGGCCGGCGCGGTCAAGAAAGGGGGTGGGATCAACCACCTCTGTTACTCGACCGACGACATCGAGGCCGCTTGCCGATTCCTCGGCGAGGACGGCATGGTGGTGATCCAGGACCCCGTGCCGGCGGTGGCCTTTTCGGGGCGCAGGATCGCGTGGCTGGTTGGGGAGGCGTTTTACCTCACCGAGCTCGTCGAGGATGAGCGAGAGTTGGTTTTACCGGGGTGAATCGTGCCCGTCGACCAGGGGTACGGCCTGGAGGCCGGCGAGCCTCGCTTTCATGCGCTCGACGGCGCGCCGGGGTCGATCCGAGCGAATGACGGCGGAGCTCACGGCGACGCGGGTGGCACCGGCGGCGAGGACGCGGTCGAGGTTGTCTTCAGTGATGCCGCCGATCGCGAACCAGGGGCGGGTGGTGGTCTGGGCCGCGTGCTCGACAAAGGCGAGCCCGGCGAGCTCGGGCTCCGAGAATTCCTTGGTTGGGCTGGGAAAGACGGGTCCGACGCCCAGATAGCCGGCGCCCTCCAGGAGGGCCGCGTCGAGCTGGTCGCGGGCGTGGGTCGAGATCCCGACGACGGCGGTCGGGCCCAGGACGCGCCTGGCGTCGCGCATCGTGATGTCGTCCTGGCCCAGGTGAACGCCGTCGGCCCGGGCGAGCAGGGCCAGGTCGGGGCGATCGTTGACGATCAAGACGACGCCCGCCCGCGCGGTCATGATTCGGACATCGCGGGCGCGGCTGAGGAATTCGCGATCGCCGAGCCCTTTTTCGCGGAGCTGGATCACGTCGGCCCCTCCCGCGATCGCCTCGGAGACCACCCACTCGAGGTCGCCCAGGGTCGGTAGCCCGCCGACCAGGACCATGAGCTGAGACTCGCCCAGCGTGCGCCTGGCCGATACCGCGGTCATGGTGAGCTTTTCGATCGTGTAAACATCGTAGCGAATCACCTCGAACCGGCCGGCCAGCCAGACGTCGACGAGCTTGGAATACTCTTCAAGTGAACGGAGCGACTCTTGAATACGCTTGAAATTGGCGGCCAGGACCGCCCGGGGGTTTTCGCGGAGCCGCTCGGTGTCGGTCATGATGTGGGCACCCACGTCGCTGGAGGCGTCGCGTGATTCGACCAGAAGCGTGGGATCGAGTCCACGCTCGGCCTGCGCCAGCCGATGACGGACCTCCTTGAGCCGCCGGGTGATGGCGGGGTCGGCGAGTACGAACCGCACGTAATCCTCGACAACCCGGAGCCCCTCCCGAGCCCGATTGGCCGAGGCGTCAAGGATCCGGCCGACATCCGCGCCGCCGTCCGGATCTCCCAGATCGAGCGGGGCGATCCCGTCCGCGAGCGGGAGCGGGGCCATGGCGGCGACCGAGTCGGCCTCGAGCCGTTCGCGCAAGAGACCCAGGCGCTCGGGCTTGCCTGGAGAAAGCGCCGCCGCCGCCGTCGGCGAGGACGAGATCAATCCCGCGAGCAAATGCTCCGTCCCCACCTCGCGGGTACGATCAAGCCCGCGTGCGTGCACGGCGGCGTCGCTCAAGACCGCTCGGAGCTCGGGCGAATGCGGAAGGGGCTCGCCCTCAAGCTCGCGATCGAGCGCGGTCGCCTGATCATCGAGGCCCTGGTCGAGCTGGATCTGGTCGACGACCGCCTGCTCGTCAAACCCGGACTCTCGAAGGTTCTGAACCGCCCGGCTCTCGGTCTCGAGCATGAGGGCGAGCAGGAGGTCGAGCGAATCGACGGCTCGTCCGCCGCGAGACTCGGCCAGATTGCCGGCCCTGATCATCACCCGCTCGGCGCTCGCCGTGAACGATCCCTGCATCGCGTGTCCCCGTATCGTGTCTGGAACCGGGAGCCCGAGGGCTCCGCCCGCGCCCGCCGGTCCCGGCGAGCGCCATGGTCTTGTTTTTCATCGCCGTCCACTCCATGATAATCCTAAGCGCACGTAGGCTCTTGGGCCATGGTCGCTCGATTCCCTCCGTGGTGCCGCGATACGGGCCTCCTGCCCGACGGTCAGCGGCGCTCGTAGCCAACACCATGAGACTCTTTCGAAAGGAACAAGTCGTGCTCGACCGTTCATCCGTGCATCAGGCGGCCGCCGCCGTTCTCTCGTTTGTCGCCATCGTCGGCGTCGCCGCCTACACGGCCAAGGCTGGCGACAAGACCGCGTCCGTCCTCAATTTCAAGATGAAGGACATCGACGGACACGAAGTCGACCTCGCCCAGTACCAGGGCAAGGTTCTCTTGATCGTCAACACCGCCAGCAAGTGCGGGCTGACGCCCCAGTACAAGGACCTCGAATCGGTCTATGAAAAGTTCAAGGGGCAAGGATTCGAGATCCTGGGCTTCCCCGCCAACGAATTTGGCGCTCAAGAGCCGGGCTCGAACACCGAGATCAAGGAATTCTGCTCCACCAAATACAAGGTGAGCTTCCCGATGTTCTCGAAAATCGTGGTCAAGGGCGAGGGCATCCACCCGCTCTATTCGTTCCTGACCAGCGAATCGACCAACGGTAAGTTCGCCGGCGAGATCCCCTGGAATTTCACCAAGTTCCTGGTGAATCGTAAGGGTGAGGTGATCGCGCGGTTCGAGCCCCGCGAAAAGCCCACGTCCGAGGTCGTCATCGGTGCCGTCGAGAAGGCCCTGGCCGAGAAGTAAGCCGACGATCCGCCTTCCGATCAGGATCGGGCCGGCCGCTGGGTCATGGAGAACCCGCGGCTGGCTCGTGTTCATTTTCGGCTTGAGCCTCGTCGTCGGAGGGGTCCGAGTAGAGCCTCAAATACCGATAATACACCTCGAGCGTGAGCGTCCCCAGGGCCGTGCAGTAGATCCGGCCGCACTTGGCGCCATAGAGGCTGCCGTCCGGGTCCCAGCTCCCGATTTGATGGCCGCTCGTCCTCTGGAGCCCCACCAGTCGGTCGCGAATCAGGCCATTCCAGCGAGTCCAGGGTTCGCCGCCATGCTGGAACAAGGCCAGCGTGGCGTAATACCAGTAATAGAGATTGGTGGGCCCGCGGTCGGACTCGTTCTTGAGCAAATACGCGGCGGCCTCGTCGCTCGCGGGTCCAGGGCCCCCCTGCCCCAGGAACTGACGGCAGACCCAGGCCTCGGCGGTCATGGTGGGGGTGACTGGCTCGCCAGGCTGATAGCGGGCGAGCCCCCGGCGCTCGCCCGCCGCGACCTTGTCGAGCCACGTGAGTGAGCCGTCTCGGGCGGAATCCTGGTCGGGGATCGCCACTCCGGTCTCGCGCGCGGACTTGAGCCCCATCACGATCCAGCCCAGAATGCTGGTGTCCCCGACGGCCGCCCCGGGGGCGTATCGCCAGGCAAGCCCGTCCTGGGCCCGCGCCTTGACCATGAACGCGAGCGCGCGCTCGACAGGCACCCGCAAGCGTGGCTCGGCCGAGAGCGCATACGCCTCGGAGAGCGCGAGTGTCGCCATCGCGTGGCAATACATGCCGACCGCGCGACTGGCCCCACGGAGGTCGCCGTCGGGTTTCTGTAGGCGAATCAAAAAGTCGATCCCTCGTCCGACAGTGTCGGCGTATCGTCCCTCACGCTGGGTGTGACCAGCCCCGAGATAGGCGAGCAGCGCCAGCCCCGTCAGGCCAGGATCGGCCTCCCAGTAGGCGCATTCTCCGAAGCAAACGTCGCCGACGGGGCAATGGATGGTAAAGTCATCGTCGCCGTTGGCGATCGTGCCGTCGTCATAACGGGCGATGCCGCCGTCCCATCGGCCGTCGTCGTCTTGATGCCGAGCGAGCCACTCGAGGGCGCGTTCCACGGCGAGCTCGCTGGCCGCGCTCGCGCCGGCTCGCAGCGCCTGGGCCTTGCGATCGGGCTTGAGCCGGGGCTTGTAGATCCGAGGGACCGCCGGAAGCGGGCGTGGTTCGAGCCGCCGTTCGCCGACGGACGCGACCAGGTCGGGGGGTCGAGGGGTGGCGCTGGCGATTTCCAGTGGCGGCCGACCTGGCGGACCGAGCGCCTTCACCGGGAGCGGATCGCTCATCACAGGCGGACGAACGCCCACGCCCCCCGTGGGACTGCCCGAGGCCGTCCCGGGCCCACGCGGGGCCTCTCGTTCCATTCGGAGGCGTCGATCCCGGGGCAACAGCGAAGGGCCCGGGGCCGGCGTCCTCGCGATCGGTTCCGACAGAGCCGACCCGAGCTCGGAAAGATCCGGGGCGAGCGGAGTGGCGGCCGCGATGGCGTCCTTCGGGTTCGTCCGTGGCTCTGGCGGACCGCTTGAACGAGGATTCCCTTCCCTGTCGGGCTCGCCATGAGGCAGCGCCGGCGTCGGCTCCGGGGGCGAGGAGGCCAGCGCCCTCGCATCCACGGCTGGAAAGGCATCTCGGGGCGCGAATCCGAGCGCGCGATCGGCGAGGGCCGTCTCGGTCTGGACGTGGTCGAGATCCCCCCCCGCGATCCCGCCGGCCGCCGTCTGATCGCGTGGCGGAGTCGTGGTCGTCTGGACGCGGATGCTCCGCGCGTGCTCCCGGCCCGCGGTTTCGCGATCGATCCCCAGTCCCTCGCGCACCGCGGGAATCGAGCCCCCGGCCGCGACCAGCCCCAGATGGGCGGCCAGCGAGAGGCCCAGGCATTTCCGGAGCGCACGTCGCGAGCCCCAGCTCCACCAGGCCAAGAGCGCGACGATCGTCGAGACAAGCGCGAAACCAACCCACGCGCCCAGCTCGATTCGCGGCAGGCTCAGGAATGTTTCGAGGTCGAGTCCGGTCATCCGCGGTCCTCGGTAATCCCGCGCTGAGTCGCTCGCGGGGTAATTCGTGGATGATGCTCCCTTGGCTCCCGCCCTCCCACCGGGTCACGCATCAGTATGGTTCGCCCGAGGCCCGGCGACCAGAGCAAGTCTTCCTCGGCGTCACGTCGGGCCGAATCCCCGATCCTGGTTGTCAATCCGCGATGATCGATCCCAATCGAATCGGCCTGTCGTACGGTTCCTGGGATTCTCGCGGCTGGGTATGGTCGAACTGGATCGATCCCGTTGGCTTCAGAAAGGGAGATCACGGGAAATACTTGGCTGTATGGAAACTAACCAGAACGTTAGAATCAAGAATCGTCGTCCCGAGTTCCGGAGGAGAATGTACGATCATGAGCGCCGTCCAGGTCGTCGTGGAGGGGATTCTGAAACCCGATGGGTCGTTGGAAGTGGCCCAGAAATTCAGTCTGCCCCCTGGCCGCGTGCGGGTGACGGTTGAAATTGTCGACGAACCGTCTTTGACGGCGGAAAACTGGTTCGCGTACCTGGAGCGGGCCAGGGCCGAGAGGGAGCTTGCCCGTTCGACCTTCCGTTCCCGGGAGGAAATCGACGCCGAGATCGATTCCTTTCGGAACGACTGGGATTGAACCGAGCACCGTCAGGAGTTGTGCCCTTGCTTGTCTTTGTCGACACGAATATCTTGATCTACCACCTTGAGGCTACCCCCGATACGGGGCGAAGTGCCTCGGCTCGACTCGGGGTCCTCCATCTGTCTGGTGATCGGGTGGTAGTGAGCGATCTGGTCCGATTGGAATGCCGGGTGGGACCGCTCAAGTCGGCGGATTCGACCCTACTTGCTCGGTACGACGGCTTCTTTTCGTTACCCGGCGTCGAGGTCGTCGGGCTGACGGCATCCGTTTGTGACCGAGCGGCCAGGATCCGGGCCGAGCACGGGTTCCGTGTCCCGGACGCACTCAACCTGGCGGCCGCCGTGGAGTCGGACTGTGGGGCCTTTCTCACGAACGACGTGAGACTGACGAGGTTTCTCGACCTTGCCGTGGAAGTGCTTTCCTGAGAGGCGGCCACAGCGCGATTCCGGGGTCCCGAAGCTTCGAGAATTCGAGAGACTGACGTCGGGATGCGCTCAAGGCATTTGTTTCAATGTTGCCGGGAAGTTGAGCGATGGGGTGGTAGGGCAGGTCGAGCGAACTTCCCTCTCACCCCTCGGTTTGGTGATCGGAGAGCGACCCAGCGGGAGCGTGGAGTGGGGCCGACTCCTGCTCAGCCACTCGGGTCCTCGCGAACTTGAGGTGTGGCGTCGTGATCGGGGCGGTCATCGCGATGGCGTCGATGGTCTCGACACCCAGGCGGTCGAGCGCCCCCGCGAGCTTCTCGACGCGGATCATGAAGGCGTCATAGGCGACCAGGGACATCGCCGCGATGATGATCCCCACCGTGAGTGGGGCCAGCGAACCGGCGAGCTCGCGTCCCCAGGCCGTGGTCTCGATGACGCTCGTGACCATGGGAATCGCCCGTGCCGGGTCGACACGCGGGGTCGGGGCCGATTCCAGCGCCCGCCCGAGGGAAAACAAGGTCCCCAGCAAGCCCAGGAGGGGTGCCAGAGCCGCGATTCGTCGAAATGTCCCGATATTCCGCCTCAGTCGATCCCCCTCGACCCGCTGCGCGAGCAAGACCGCCCGCTCAAGGTCGGCCGCCGGCCGGCCCCATCTGCGCACCGCCGCGAGCGCCACCCGCGCGGCCGGGCTAGGGTTCGACTCGCAATGATCAAGCGCGCCCCCGCAATCAAGCCGGCCGTCGTGGATCCGATCGAGAAACCGCGAGGTGAAATCCGTCGGCACCACCCGGCGCGGCCGAATTCGCACGAGTCGCTCGAGAAATACCCCGACGCCCAGGACCGCGCAGGCCACCAAACCACCCCAAACCACCCGATCCGAGGGGGGAGTTCGATGATACCACGCACGGACCCACGAAAGTCCCCTCGCGGACCAATCCAGGGCGGTTCGCAGGTCATCGGTCAGGGTCGGCGGCGTGATTCCTGGCTCGACTTCCTCCACGTCCTGGGCTTCCTGGACGGGTGGAGGAGAATCGGGGGGGTCGTCAGCGCGTGCATGAGGAAGCGCGGACATCGCGATCGCGGCGACCAGGGCCAGCCCGAGTTTCCAGCTCATGATTCGCATGAATTCCCGCCTGACCGATACAGGTTCGCCATTCTTTCACGGTCGGCTCGCGCCCGGCTTCCTCGCGAGGGCGTCCTTGCGCTTCCGTGCTTCGGCCGCGGCCGATTCCTGGGGGAATTTGGACGCGATCCTTTCATATGTTTCGGCAGCATTGGCTGGTTGGTCGATTCGTTCGTAAACTTTTCCCGCTTCGAGCAAGGCGGCGGCCTGCCAGCGCGGTGAGTGATAAAGGATGTCGACCTTGAGGAATTCACGAAGAGCCTCGTGGAATCGCTGCTGGTGAAAGTAGGTCTCGCCGACCAGGAGCTGGGCCTGCGCGGGCAAGTCGCCGATTTTGCGAGCCGCCGCTAGCCGAAAATCAGCGCGTGCGTCGTCGAGCCGTCCCAGGCCCTTGCGTGCCTGGCCGCGGGCGAACTCGAGCTCGCCGATCACGGGATCCGTGGGGGCCAGGGTCGGGACGAGGGCGTCGACCTGTTCCGCGACCGTGTTCCATTCCCTGAGCCCGACCCCGCACGCAATCCGCCGGGCGCGGACGAGGGTGCCAAAGCCTTCGGGATCATCGGGACTCCTGGGCTCGGCGATGAGCCCGTCGAGCAGCCGGGCGGCGGTCTGAAAATCGCCCAGATTCTCCGCCGCCAAGGCTCGCAGATAGGCGGCCTCGCGCTTCAGTGGCGATTCGGGATGCTCCGTGAGCAGACGATCCAGGACCTTGCCGGCCTCGCGCTCTTGCTTGAGCTCCATCCGTGCCCGGCCCAGCCGGAACAGGATCGCCGCTCGCCGCCGCGTTTGCTCCGGGCTCGAGGTCTTCTCCCTGGGCGCGGCGGCGACCGGCTCGAGCAGACGAACGACCTCGGCGAAATCGCCCCGCTGGTTGGCGGATTCGGCCAGGTTAAAGCGCGCGTCGAGGGCCTGGGCACTCTCAGGCCGGTCCTTGAGTATCCGGGTAAGGACGCGATCGGCCTCGTCGGGTTTCTGGGCGTCGATCAGGGCATAGGCCCACTCGGCCAGGAGGGTGCCCGGGTCGAGGTCGGCGGGGAGGGCGTTCGTCTTCGTGAGACGAGAGTCAATCGCCGCGTAGGCCAGGGCGGCGTCCGCGTGGCGGCCAATCCGGGCCAGCAGCCGCGCGCGAGCCAGCGCGGCGGGGATTTGCCCTGGATCGCGCTTTAGAATGGCATCGTAAGTGGCCAGCGCCTGGTCGCTTTCGCCGGCGGTTTCGAAGGCCGCCGCGAGCATCATCGTCCCCTGGCCGTCGGGCGCGGACTTCGCCAGCGCCTGGGCTGCCTCCGCCCCCTTCCCCTGGCGCAAAAGCGCTCGCCCGAGACCTTCCCAGGCCCGGCTGACGAGGGCCGGTGGTGGTAAGGGGTTCTGGGCCAGGACCGCGCGATAGTCCTCGATCGCCCGCTCGACCCGGCCGGCGTCGAGGGCCAGCTCCGCGAGCTTGAGCCGCGTCGGGGCGAGGGTTTCGCTCGCGGGGTAGCGCTTGGCCAGCTCGGCGACGGTCTTCGTGGCGTCCGCGTCGCGTCCCAGCCCTCCCTGGGCGATGGCGAGCCGCGCCAGCGCGTACGGGGCTGTCTCTCCCGAGGGCTTTTGCTTGAGGTAATTTTCAAGAAGCGGGATCGCCTCGGCGTACTGGCCCCGATCCGCGCGTGCCTGGCCCAGCAGAAACCGTGCGTCGGCGGCGACCGAGGGGTCTGGTCCGTCCGCGAGATCCTCAAGCAACAACTCGGCGTCCTTGGTTTTGCCGATGGCTTGATCCGCCAGGGCGAGCTCATACCGGGCGGTCGCGAACCATGGGGGTTTTTCCTTGCTCGTCGCGCTCGTGGCGAGCAGCCGTTCCAGGATCTGGGCGGCGTCACGGGGCTTTTTTTCGAGGGCGGCGGCGCGTGCCTCGATCAGGATGGCCTCGGGGACGAGGGGGCTCCTGGGAAAATGGGTCGGGAAATCGGCCGCGATCCCCCGTGCCTCGGTCCCGCGCCCGCGCTTGAGCGCGACCCGAGCGCCCCAGAGAGCGGCGTCGTCGCTCCAGGGATCGTCGGGGGCCGACCTCGACATCGTCAAGAACGCTTCCTGGGCCTCATTGAGCCGATTTTCGCCAAATAAAGCCTCCGCCCGCCGAAACCGCAGCGCGGGGGCCAGCGGCGAAGCGGGCTGGGTCTTGAGCGCGGCCGCGACGACCGCCTCGGCGGCCTTGAAATCACCCCGTTTGATCTCGATCTCGGACCAGTCGACAGCCCCCTGGGTCGCCACGGGTGATGCCGGGTTGTCGGCGACCACCTCCTTCAAGAGGCCGGCCGCCTCGTCTTCCCGACCCATCAGGACGAGGCACTGAGCCCGTTCCAGCCGAGCCTCTTGCTTTAGGGGGCTGCGCGGAGCGGCGGTTTCCAGCGTCGTCAGCGCCTGGACCGCCCTGGAATGCCGACCATCCCCCCGGTGGATTCGCGCGATCTGGAGCCAGCTTCGATCAAGCCATTCGGGATCTCCGCTCTTGGTCAGGTCGCCCAGCATCTCGAGCGCCTCTCGACTCTGGCCCAGCGCGGCCAGGGTTCGGCCCAGGCCGTAGCGCGCCCGATCCGCCCCTCGACCACGCGGA
>JAKBAP010000501.1 GCA_021808995.1 Planctomycetota bacterium
AAACCCTCGCCTTCTCGCCCTCAACCATCCACATCTTGTGCTGAGTCATCCAGGTCTTGACGTTCGGTTTGCGGAAATCGAACGTCCGGGTCTCCGCCAGGTAGACGGCCTTATCCTTGGCGGTGAGCGGCTCGAGCGGGGTCGCGGGTTTCCCCTTCCTGAGCTGTTGATCGAGGATCGTCGCGGTCAGGGTGGTCCGAACGGTGAAGCCGCTTCGCAGCTTGGGATCGTCATGGCCCGATCGGATCACCAGAGCCCGGCGCTTTTCCGGGCTCCCTTCGGTGACTTCCTTGAAGGGCTTCCAGCCTTCGCTCGTGAGGAGCTCCGCCTTGCAAACCACGTCCTTGTTCCAGGCTACGTTGGGAGGATAGCGGAGCGCGATCAGCCACTGGGTCGAGTTGAGGTTGGGAAAGCTGTAGGTCCATTCCTTGGTTGAGGTCGCGCGGTGTGACGGGGTATACGCCATGTGCCGATCGGGGAGGGCATGCTGCCCGAAGGATGTCGAGCCGGCGGCCCAGACAATCAGGGTTGAGAGGAGCGAGCGTCGGAAGATGGGAGGTTCCTCCAGTCTGCTCGAGAGTGATGAGCCAAACCCGATGCGCGATGGCGGCCTTCGCGTTCATGCTCATCACGCCATCGCCATGAAAATCGTAAGGAACTCGGGCTTGGATTGCAAGCACCCCTGTTTATGAGCGAACGTGCGGCTCAACCAGCAAGGGCGATCGCTCCGCTGTACCAGGGACCGAACTCCGTGAATCGAGACCAAGACGACCGCTCGATCCTGTTATTCCTGGCTGTCGCGCGCGGGTTGCTCGGAGGCCTGGGCTTGTTCGTGGTGTCGGTCATGGGTTGGGTGTTCCGGGACGGCTGGTTCCCGGATTCGGTTGAAAGCCGCGGGATGGCGGCGGTCGCCCGGTTCGCTTCCCGCGTGGGTTCGCGGGCATAACCGCCCGGGGCGCTCTTCGGGGCGGGATGCCTTTTGTTCTGGTGGGACGTTGCTCGGCACTCGAGACGCATCGCCCGTTCGACCTCCGGGAGGAGAGACCCTCTCGAGCCGCGGCGGAGACAAAGCTAGGGCCAGGTTGCTCGTCCGCCCGGACCGCGCTCGGGGTGGTCGTCGTTGACTTGGTTGCTCGCGGGGATCTGTTACAATAAGGATTGGAACTTGCCGGAGCCACGCCCTGGCGACCAAGCGGCGCTGACGGGTCGAAATTGTCGTGAAAGGATCAAACGCGGTGTCACCAGGTCGGCTGGCTATTGGTATTCATGGCGCGTGCGGGCGGATGGGGACGCGGATCATCCAGCTCCTGGTCGCGGACGGGCGGCCGTCCCTGGCGGCCGCGCTTGAGCACCCGCTCCATGCGCGGTTGGGGGAGGACGCGGGATCGGTGGCGGGGGTGGGAGCGCTCGGGATTCCCGTCAGCGTCGAACCCGCCCCTGGGGCCGGCATCGACGTCATGATCGATTTCTCGCTTCCCGCCGGCTCGCTCGAGATCGCTCGTCGGTGCGCGGAGACCGGCATACCCTTGGTGGTGGGGACGACGGGGTTCGATCCCAGCGAGCGGGAGCGGCTCGAGAGCTATCAAGACCGTCTCGCCCTCTTGATTTCGCCCAATATGAGCAAGGCCGTCAACCTGCTCGCCAGGCTAGTCAGGGAGGCCGGGCGGGCACTCGGGGGGGGCTGCGAGGTCGCGATCGTGGAGCGGCATCACCGGACCAAGAAAGACGCACCCTCGGGGACCGCGCTGATGCTGGCGCGGCAGGTTGGCCATCCCGTCGATATGCACGCGCTTCGGATGGGCGATTGCCCGGGCGAACATTCGGTGATTTTTGGGCTCATGGGCGAGACGCTCGAACTGTCGCATCGGGCGGCGAATCGTGATGGCTTCGCCCGGGGTTCGCTGGACGCCGCCGCGTTCCTGGCCGGCAAGCCGCCGGGGCTTTACACGGTCGACGACTGGTTGGGCGGCTAGCACGGGCGGGGCGGCTCACGATCCGAAGGGGGCTATCGTGGCGAAATGCGAGACGGGGTATCTTTGCGACGTCTGCGGTGGCGATGTTGAGAGAATCGCCGATTCCACGCTCTATTTGCGATTCATGCTGGGCGAGGTCGACAGGAGCTTGCTCGATCGGCATCCGGAGCGGCATCTCGCCTGCGACCCGATCCTGGCCCAGTTCATCGAGACCGAAGGCTTCGAGACGCCTTTCGTGGATGGTCCGTTCGGGAAATCAAGCCTTGACCCGGCCTTTGTCGCCGACGAGGAATCACGGGTGACCCGGGGTTACGAGCGGCTGATGGAGCTCGAGCGGCGTGGAGCGGTGCTTTCCGAGGTCTTGCTCGGGGTCAAGGGCCTCGGCTGATCGTCGTGGTCGAGGTCGCGGCCGGCTCTTCGAGTCGAACCAGGTTCGCCTGGGCAGGAAGGGATGGTGGCCAGATGGGCTCGCTCGAGCCGCTTCGATCCGATCTCGGCGACGCGCCCGGTGGCGCGGCCGATTGGTCGTTGAAGCCGCCGCTGGCCGAGCCCGCGGGGTTGGTTGATCGGGTCGCGGGGCGTCGCCTGTTGTTTCTGGATGACGATCCTTCACGCGCGAGCGCCTTTCTGGGCGACCATCCCGAGGCGATCTGGGTGCGAACCGCCGCCGAATGCATCGATCGCCTGAGCGAAATCTGGGACGAGGTCCATCTCGATCATGATCTGGGGGGCAAGACGCACGTCGACATGTCGGACGAGGATTGCGGCATGGAGGTCATTCGCTGGCTCTGCCGCGAATTTCGCCCTCATCTCGCCCAGACGACCTTCCTCGTGCACACCCACAATCTGCTGGCCAGTCTCTTCATGGTGCTCCAGATGAGGGATGGGGGTTATCGGGCGGAATTTCGCCCGTTTGGCGACGATCTCGCGAGCCTGCTCAGGAACGAGGAGGACGACCCGGTCGAGCAACCCCGGATCGTGGCTGATTCCACGCCGGCCAGGGTCCGAATCGGGTTCTGGCGGTGGTTTCGGCGGCGTGGGCGACCGTAGACTCACCCTTCGAGTGGCGAGCGGCGTTGCCAGAACCAATCCCCGCCTTGTAGAGTCAAAACGGTCCCAAACGGTCCCGGTTGGGATTCGCTGGGTATCGAGGTCAGGAGAACTTGCCTTGAGAACGGTCATCACCGGAGGGGCGGGCTTCATCGGGTCGCACCTCTGCGAGCGGTTCATCGCGATGGGCCATCAGGTGGTCTGCGTCGACAACCTGCTCACCGGGAGCATGCGTAACCTGGAGGGGCTCAAGGGAGACTCGCGATTCGATTTCCTTGAGCACGACGTCAGCGAGCCGATCGAGATCGCGGGCGAGGTCGATAATGTGCTTCATTTCGCCAGCCCGGCGAGCCCGGTTGATTATTTGACCCACCCGATCCCCACGCTCAAGGTCGGTTCGCTGGGGACCCACAACGCCCTAGGGCTCGCGAAGGCCAAGGACGCGCGGTTCCTGCTCGCCAGCACATCCGAGGTTTACGGCGACCCCGATGTCCATCCTCAGCGCGAGGATTACTGGGGCAACGTCAATCCCATCGGCCCCCGCGGCTGTTATGACGAGGCCAAGCGGTTCGCGGAGGCGATCACCATGGCCTACCATCGGTATCATGGGGTCAAGACACGGATCGTGCGGATCTTTAATACCTATGGGCCCAGAATGCGACTGAGCGACGGGCGTGTCCTCCCGAATTTCATGGGCCAGGCCCTGCG
>JAKBAP010000502.1 GCA_021808995.1 Planctomycetota bacterium
ATAGGTGGGATTCGCGAATCCGCCGCGAGCCTGTGACAGGGGGAAATGAATTATGAGAGAATACGTCTGGCTGGAATGTACGTCGTGCGGCGAAAAGAATTATCGGGTCCAGAAAGAGACCCGAGGCGCCAATCGATTGGATCTCAAGAAGTATTGCAGTCGTGAGCGCAAGCATACGGCCCACAAGGAATCACGCAAGAAATGACAAGGTCGGCCGTCGCGCGTTCGACTGGTCGCCGGTCCGAAAATGATCCGTGGCGGCCTGGATGGGCCGTGGGATTTCGCGAGTTTCAAGTTTTTGACGTCCGGTGATCGTGAATGATTTCCAGGCACCGATGTTACGAGCGTAGCTCAATTGGTAGAGCACCGGTCTCCAAAACCGGCGGTTGGGGGTTCGATTCCCTCCGCTCGTGCTGTCGGCGGCGGCCCTCGTCGAGCGTCCCCTCCCGCGGCCTCCTGATCGAGGATGCCCAACTTCGGGAGTCGGTATCCAGGGGAGCGGATGCGAGTCGCCTCGAATCGCGGTCTTGGGTCGGTCCTGGACGCCCTGGCTTGGTCCCGCTCGGAACGTCATCCCGACCCTTATCAGAAAGATCCGTGTCATGGGCAAAGTGAAAGATGAAAAGGCCGCCGCCAAGCCCAAATCGCGGGAAAACGGGCCCGGCGGGCTCCGTCGTGGGGCGTTGGTTCAGTTCCTGCTCAACATGGGCAAGGCCGATCTCTATCTCCCCCTGCAGGGGTGGTATGCTCGATTGTACACCGCCATCGGTCTGGGCGTGATCGCGGCCGCCGGGGCTCAGCGGGTCTTCGAAGTCGTCAAGGAATCCGAGCCCCTGCTTCGATTTGGCATCCCGGCCGCCGTCGCTGGAATCATGGCCTGGATCATCTTCAGACTGGTTCATTATCCGCCGTTCGCCGAGTTCTTGATCGCCACCGAAGCCGAGATGAACAAGGTCTCCTGGACCAGCAAGGCCGACTTGATCCGGGCGACTTCCGTCGTTTTATCCACGGTGGTGCTGATGGCGCTCTTTTTATTCTTCGTCGACCGGCTCTGGACCTTCATCCTGGAGCGGATCGGCGTGCTTCAGTTTGGCGGGAGTGGGGGTTTTGGGTCGACGGCTTGAGGGCCGAGAGGCCCTTGGGGCCTTTTTGGCGGTGAATCGTTTCGCGTTTCAGACCACGGCACGGGGCTCATTCCTAGACGGATCGATCCGACGGTATTCCATGACGACTCAACCCATTGAACAGTCTTCCGAAGCCGACGATTCGGCCTCCGTTCCGGCGGTATCCGTTCCCGAGCCGGGGCTTCCGGTGAGCGGATCGCTCCCCGCCGATCACGCCGCTCCGGCGAGCGAACCGCCTCCGGTCGATGAGGACGCCGATCCCCCCCCCGAACTCGTCTGGTACGTGCTCAAGGTGCAGAGCTCGCGTGAGGATACGATCCGGGACGCGCTCACGCGGCGGGTCAAGATTCAGGGGCTTGGCCACTATTTCGGCCAGATCGTGGTCCCCACCGAGAAGATCACCGAGATCCGCAATAACAAGAAACGGATCGTCGAGCGCAAGACGTATCCCGGCTATATCATGGTCCAGATGGAGCTCAACGAGAAAACCTGGTTCGTGGTGCGGGAGACTCCCGGTGTCGGCGACTTCGTGGGGGCGCACGGCACCCCCACCAAGATGACCGAGGGCGAAGTCAACCAGATGCTCCATCAGGAAGAGGTCAAGACCACCGCCGAGACGCCCAAGGTGCGGATCGACGTCGAGCGTGGCGACCGCGTGAAAATCAAGGACGGTCCGTTCGAGAATTTCGAGGGGACCGTGGAGGAAGTCATCGAGGGCCGGGGACTGGTCAAGGTCATGCTGATCATTTTCAATCGGCCGACTCCAGTCGATCTGGAATACTGGCAGCTTGAACGAATCTAGCGAGAACCAGGCATCGATCCTCGCGACGAATCGCGTCGTGTCCGGGATCGTTCGACTGGCGGTGGCGCGACGACGACGGAAACATGGGGCGGCGATCGACTCCAGATCGGTTTCAGAGGGAAGCGAGACGAAGCGATGGCGAAAGTGATGACGGCGAAGGTCAAGCTGCAATGCACCGGCGGTCAAGCGACCCCCGCTCCCCCCGTGGGTCCGGCCCTGGGCCAGCACGGCGTGAACATCGGTCAATTCGTGACTCAGTTCAACGAGCGAACCAAGGACATGAAGGGGACCACGATCCCCGTCGAGATCACGATCTATTCGGATCGTTCCTTTGAATTCATCACCAAGAGCCCCCCAGCCGCCGTGCTCCTCAAGCAGGCCGCCGGGATCGCCGCGGGGGCGGCCGAGCCTCACAAGACCAAGGTTGGAACCGTCACCCAGGATCAGGTCAAGAAAATCGCCGAGACCAAGTTCGCCGACCTGAATGCCCGCGACATCGAGCACGCCTGCCGCGTCATCGCCGGGACCGCGCGGAGCATGGGGGTTGAAATCAAGGGATGATTCCGAGACCGACGGTGGTCATGCTCCGGGGCTCGGGATGGCCCCGGGACCGATCTCCGGAGGCGTGAACGAGAGTACCAGGCGCTGCGACACGCGACCGCCCGCGTCCAGCCTTGACCGTGCGACCCAACCCGGCGGCAGCTCCTTTTTTTTCCGGAGCGCGATCGATGCCCAAGCAGTCCAAGCGATATCGAGCGCTGACGTCGAAAGTCAAGTCAACCACTCCCGTCCCCTTGGCGGAAGCGGTTCGCTTGATCAAGACCTTCAGCACGACCAAGTTTAATCAGACGGTCGAGGTTTCCACCCACCTGGGAATCGACCCCAAGCAGACCGACCAGAACGTGCGGGGCTCGGTGGCCCTCCCCCACGGCATTGGCAAGAAGGTCCGAGTCGCCGTGTTCGCCCAGGGGGACAACGCCGAGAAGGCCCGGGCCGCCGGCGCGGATCTGGTCGGCGCGGACGATCTGGCCCAGCAGATCAAGTCGGGCGTGATGGATTTCGACGTTGCCCTGGCCACGCCCGACATGATGGGCCTGGTCGGCCCCCTCGGTCGGGTGCTCGGTCCCCGTGGGCTCATGCCCTCGCCGCGGTCGGGGACCGTCGCCACCGATATCGCCTCGGCCGTCCGTGAGTTCAAGGCCGGCAAGATCGAATTTCGCAACGATAAGGGGGGCAATGTCGCCGTCCCCGTCGGCAAGCTGTCGTTCACCGAGGAACAGCTCGCCGAGAATATCGCCGCCTTCCTGGCCTACCTGCGTGGGCTCAAGCCCCCCGCCGCCAAGGGAACGTACATTCGCTCGATCACCGTGTCGGCCACCATGAGCCCGGGCGTCCGGGTCTCGGCCTAGCCGTCGCCCCCCGCCGGTCGACATCTTCCCCTGGAACGCCGAGAACCGAGCCTGAACAATGAGTAAATACGTAAAAGAAATGATGATGGATCAGCTCCGGGCGGACCTGGATGGCAGCCGCTCGCTCCTGATCGTCGACCTCAAGGACCTGGACGCGATCGCCGAGCACCAGCTCCGTCGCGACCTGCGCAAGAAATCAATCCGGCTGCGGGTGCTGAAAAACACCCTGGCGCGGCGGATTTTCAACGAGATGGGCATGGACGGGTTGGGACGATTCCTCGAGGGGCCGTCGGCCGTCGCCTGGGGGGGCGAGGGAATCGCCGAGCTCGCCAAGGAAATCTCCAATCAGGTCAAGAATCTCAAGAAGCCCGTGATCAAGGGAGGGGCCGTCG
>JAKBAP010000503.1 GCA_021808995.1 Planctomycetota bacterium
CATGGGAAATCGCGCTCGAGATCGAGGCCGACAGGATGCGAGGGGCCCGGTTCCAACGGGATGAGATCGAGCTCGAGAGTCGTGTCATTCGGGAGGAGCGCTCGCGCGAGCTTGATACGCCACAGGGGCGGCTCGACCAGGCGCTGTTTGCCCAGATGTACGCTCGGCATCCGTATCGCAACCCGATCGTTGGTTGGCCCGAGGACCTGGCGCGGATCAGCGCGCGGGACTTGCGGGCGTTTTATCGCGAGCATTATCGACCTGACGGGGCGGTGATGGTGATCGCCGGCGAGGTCGACCCTGGGCGGACGCTGGACCGGGTTTCCGAGGTGATGGGGCGGGTGCCTCGGGGGGAGTTCGAGAGGCGACGGAGGGTAGTCGACGAGCCGCCCCAGGTCGGCCGCCGGGAGTTCGTGATCGAGGACGCCGAATCGGGCGCTCGGGGCGTACTCGCGTGGCGGACCGCGCCCCGGGGCGATGATGACGCGGTGGCGCTTGATGTCTTGGCGGACCTGCTTTGCGGTTGCCGGCAGGCGAGGCTCTGGGAGCGGCTGGTGGAATCTGGGCGGCTCGCGACCTGGGTCGACGCCCAGTGCTCGGCCTGCTGGCGGGACGGCCAGTTCATGATCCAGATCGAGGGGCCAAGCTCGGCCAATCTCGAGGAGGCTCAGCGAAGGATTCTCGACGAGCTGGCGGATCTTTCCAGCCGGGGTCCGACGCCTGGCGAGATCGATCGCGCGCGGCGGCGGATCGACGCCAGCCGGCGGTGGGAGGGGCAGGATCCGATGAATCTCGCCGCCGCGGTCGGGAGCGCGGCCCTCTGGGGCGATTGGCGCGCCTGGCGGCATGAGTATCACGCCGCCTTGGCCGTCACCGCCGAGGATGTCGCGCGGGTCGCGGCCCGGCATCTGGTCGATTCCAACCTCACGGTCGGATGGTCGCGTCGACCCGACCGGCGGCGATCGCCGAGCACGGGCCACGCTCTCGTCATGGCGGCCATTTCCTCGGCGCGGACCCGATTCGAAACCGACCCCCGCGCCGGCCTTACCCCGATTCCTCGGCCTGAAAAAGGGGGCGGGCGGCGGATCCACCGTGCGGGCGAGGGGCCCTCTCCCTGGCACGCGCGAAGGCCCGAGCGTGCTGGCCTGCCCAACGGCATGACCTTGATCCACGAGACCTGGGCCGGCGCGGGGGTGGTCGCCCTCGAGCTCTATCTCGACGCGGGTCAAGTCCATGAGGCCAAGCCGGGCCTGGCGTGGCTCACGGGCCGTATGCTTGAGGAGGGGACCCGGGAGCGATCGGGGCTTGAGCTCTCGGCCTTGATCGAAAACGTGGGGGGGACGCTGGAATTTGGCTCGACCGGCGCGCAGGCGCGAATTCGACGCGAGGATCTCGATCTGGCCGTCACCCTCATGGCGGAGGGGGTCATCGAGCCGTCGTTTCCCGCCGATCCGCTGGAATGGATCAAGCGCAGAATCGCGGCCGATCTCAGGCACGACCTGGAAGACCCGGCGGCGCGGGCGGATTCGCGGTTTCGCGCCCTCGTGTATGGAGCGCATCCGCTGGGGCGTGATCCCCGTGGTGGTCCGCGGAGTCTGGCCCGATTGACTCGCGACGACGTGATCGAGCACCACGCTCGTTATTTCGCCCCCGAGCGAGCGATTCTGGTCGCCGTCGGCGATTTCGACCCTGGCTTGCTCAGTCAACTGGTCGGCGAGCGGTTTGGCCGCTGGCGGCCTGGCCACGCGCCTGGGCAGGTCGTTCGCCTGCCCCGAGCCCGGCCGGCGTGCTCTCGGCGATATGACGACGCGGGAGAGCAGACGCATCTTGTGATGGGGCATCTGGGAATCTCGCGCGGGCACCCCGATTTCGATGCCCTTCTGGTTCTGGACCACATTCTCGGGAGCGGGCCAGGCGTGTGCGACCGCTTGAGCCGCGTGGTCCGCGACGAACTCGGTCTGGCGTACGCCGTCGGGGGGGGGATGACCGATTCGGCCGACGTTTACCCCGGCCTGTTTCGCATTTACGCCGGGGTCGCGCCGGCCGACGCGTCCCGCGCCCTAGGGGCGATCCTGGAGCAGGTCCACCAGATCCACGCGGGCCGATTTCTTGATGAAGAGGTCGAGCAGGCGCGGAGGTTCGTGGCGGGGAGTTGGCTGTTTGACCTGCAAGGGGTCGAGCCCCGGGCGGATCGTTTGCTTGAGCTCGCCCGGCATGGCCTTCCCCTGGACGAGCCGGGCCACCGAGGGCGAGCGCTCGAGGACGTCACCCCCGCCCGAGTCCGCCAGGCCGCCCGGACGCACATGCACCCGGAAAGAATCGTGCGAGTCGAGGTCGGTCCCGCGGCCTCCCCAGGTCGGCACGTGGGGTGAGGGGAGAAACAAAGTCCCTCGCGGGATTGAGACGCACGGTCGTCAGCCGGCGTTCATGCGATCTCTCTCATGCTCGCGCTCATCCTGATCCACCCTGGAACACGCTGTGCCAGATCGACACAGGTGGCGGTTCGAGTTTGGGGCTGGACCCATACGCATGATCAGTGAGAACCGCTCGAAACTGGGAAACGTCGAGGAATCCGCGCTGGATGGTGTCCGACCCTGAATCCCACGATGCCCGAGAGGGGCACCTCTCGACCCACGCCCTCGGGTGACCATATCCTATCCTAGAATGAACGATACGATTGAGGACGGCATTCAACTTGCAGGGTGTTACCTGACCAGGAACCACGACGTCTTGATTCGCATCCACGAGGAGTGCAAATGATGAAATCACCTTGGCTTTTGAGAACCCTGTCGCTGGCGATGATCGGGGCTTGGCTCTCGATCTCGGGTGCCGCGCGGGGGCAACAGTCGGCGAGTCCACGGGGGACGGCGGAGGCGGAAAAGGCCGTCGACGGGGTGGCCCAGGAGTTCGTCCGGGCCTACAACGCCGGCAAGGCCAAGGAGGTGGCCGACCTTTACGCCCAGGACGGGGAGCTGATCGACGAGCTGGGCGATCGCGTCGTGGGGCGTGAGGCCATTCAGGACGTCTATGCGATGGTGTTTCGCGATCAGCCGGGCTCGACGATCGCGATCGCCAAGGAATCGCTCCGATTCCTGACGCCCGAGGTCGCGCTGGAAGAGGGACTGACGACCGTCAAGCCAGGTGGCAAGGCCGAGGCCGCCGAGGTCCACCGCTATCGGCTGATTTATGTCAAGCAGGGCGACAAGTGGCTCTATTCCAGCGTTCGCGAGGAACATGAAGCCGCTCTCCCCCCGCATGAGCGACTGAAGGTGCTCGAATGGTTGGTGGGAGACTGGCTCGACGAAAGCTCGGATTCCACGGTGCATGTGACCGGTCGCTGGTCCGAGGATCAAAACTTTCTGCTGCGTGATTTCGTGGTTCATGTCGAGGGCAGGCCGGTGATGAAGGTCGAGGAACGGATTGGCTGGGATCCTCTGACTCGGCAGTTCAAGGCCTGGGTCTTTGACTCTGAGGGGGGCCATTCCGAGAGCCTCTGGAGCCGGCAGGGAGACGCATGGACCATCAAATCGAGGGGCGTGCTCGCGGACGGCCGCGCGGTTTCGGCCACGCATGTGCTGTCCCGGCAAGGACCCAAGACGCTTCACTGGACGTCGGTCGAGCGAACGGTGGGGGGGCGAACCGTCGCCGACGTCGACGATTTCGTGATGGTCCGCCTGCCTCCCAAGCCGACCGCGAGCGCTGTCAAGTGATCAAGACACACATGC